>JAIDPG010000273.1 GCA_029062865.1 Oscillospiraceae bacterium | reverse complement strand
ATATTGCAGCGCGTTTTTATATTGTCCGAGCGCATTGTGTCACCCTCCATTTCGGTATGTTGCCGCGTGGGTTTTATCCCTTTAACCCCCGCGACTGTCTCACCATATCCTCCACGACAATGTCATAGATCTCCCCGAGCGAGCGGCAGTATTCGAGGACAAGCCACGGCTCGTTGGTGTGGAAGTGGAGCTTGGCGGTCGTAACGCCGTTTTCGTCCTCGTCGGCGATGACGAGGAGCGAGTCGCCCTTGAAGTGTCCGCGGATATACTCGTCGAGCTCGTCCTCAACGTCGTCGGACGGATTTTCAACGTCCAAAAGCAATTGCGTGTCGTATCTGAATTCGATCTCTTCCATTTTAATTATCCTTTCGTAATTGGTTTTGTTACCGCGTTCTGCGGGATTTGCAGATGTTCTTTGCGGTATTTCCCCGCCTCCGGCGGGGAAATACCGCGTTCTGATTTTGCCGAGCGGCGAGGGTTTGGCGTTTTTTCGGTATTTCCCCGCCTCCGGCGTGGAGATGCCATGTTAATTCAGTTTCCCCATTTCATCGAGATGTCAAAAGCCGTCACACTATGCGTCAGCGCACCTAAGCTGATTATGTCAACGCCTGACTCGGCGACCGCGCGGATATTTTCGAGCGTCACGTTGCCCGATGCCTCGGTTTTGGCTCTGCCGTTGACTAAAGCGCACGCCTCTTTCATTTGCTCCGGCGACATATTGTCGAGCATAATTACGTTTACGCCGCAGTCCAAAGCCTCTTGGACTTCCTCAAGATCGCGCGTTTCCACCTCGATCTGGAGCATATGCCCCGCCTTTTTCCGAAGCGCGTTCACCGCGCCCGTTATCCCGCCGAACGCGTCTATGTGGTTGTCCTTCAGCATTGCCGCGTCCGTGAGGTTGTAGCGGTGATTTCGCCCGCCGCCGACCGTCACGGCGTATTTCTGGAGCGGTCGAAGCCCCGGGAGCGTCTTTCTCGTGTCCGCTATCGAAGCGCCCGTGCCCTCGACCGCGTCGACGCATTTCCTCGTGTACGTAGCTATCCCGCTCATGTGCTGGATAAGGTTCAGCGCGGTGCGCTCCGCCTTCAGCATTTGGCGCGTTTTCCCGCTTATCGTGAGGATTTTGTCGCCCTTCTTAACGCGCTCTCCCTCGCTTATCAGAACATTGATTTTAACGTCCGGATCAAGCATCGTAAACACTCTCATCGCAATGTCAATTCCGCAGACAACGCCGTCCGCTTTCGCGACAAAATACGCGTCCGAGCGGTCGTCCTCGTCAATCAGCAGATCGCTCGTGCTGTCGATGTAGTTGATGTCCTCGGTGAGGGCGGTCTTTATCAGATCGTCAATATAAAACGGTAAAAGCGTCATTTTTCGTCCTTCCTTTCCATAACCTCTTTCAGAATGATGTACGCGCAGGTGACTATTGATCTCGTTTCCACGAATTCGGGCGTGATCGCGTAGCCGTTTTCGAGCTCTTTTTTCAGCTCCGTTATGCGCTTTAAGCCCTTTTCGGCTTCGTCGAAATTCGGGTGAACGAAATACGATTTCTGCATTATCCGCCGCACCTCCGATTTTATCCCGTGCGGGAGCTCCTTGCCGTCGGGTGAGGTCATCGGATATTCGACCTCGGCGCGGCTATCGGCTTTGAAGCCCGCGTTGATGTCCTCCGCGATAAGCCGCGAGAAAACCAGCGCTTCGAGCAGCGAATTCGAGGCGAGCCTGTTCGCGCCGTGAACGCCCGTGTGCGAACACTCTCCCGCGGCGTACAAGCCCGCGATGTTCGTCGCGCCCTTGCCGTCGACGTTTATCCCGCCCATAAGATAATGCTGGCACGGGTAGATCGGGATCGGCTCCTTCGTCATATCAAAGCCCTTTTCGAGCACCTTGTTGTAGATCATCGGGAAGTGGTTCGTTACGAAATCCGCGTCCTTGTACGAGATGTCAAGCCAGAACTCGTCCGAGCCCGTCGCGTTTTGCTCTTCTATTATGCATTTTGAGACCACGTCGCGCGGGGCGAGCTCCTTGCGCTCCGGCTCATAGCGCGGCATAAAGCGCTCTTTTCTGCAATTCAGCAGATACGCGCCCTCGCCTCTGACCGCCTCCGAAATAAGAAAGCACTCGTGGTTTTCCTTGTCGGCGAACGCCGTCGGGTGGAACTGAATGTAGCTCAAATTCTTTATCTCCGCGCCGAGATTGTACGCGAGCTGAATTCCGTCGCCCGTCGCGATAGCGGAATTCGTCGTGAAGTCGTAAACGCGCCCTATGCCGCCCGTCGCCATAATCACGGCGTTCGCGCAGTAATATTCGTGAGCCCGCTCGCCGCCCTCGACGTTATTGACGATAACGTCCGCGAAAAACAAGCCGTTTTCCCTCTCCAGACGACAAAGCACGGAGTTGTTGATAACGCTTACGTTCGTGAGCTTCTGCACCTGCTCGATAAGCGCGGTCTCGATCTCAAAGCCCGTCGTGTCCTTGTGGTGAGCGATCCGCCGCCGCGAGTGCCCGCCCTCGAGCGTCAAGGCAAGCGA
>JAIDPG010000272.1:8743-13684 GCA_029062865.1 Oscillospiraceae bacterium | reverse complement strand
CGCGTTTACAAGCACCGCGTTCGTCTCGCTCATTTCCTCCGCGGCGGTGTAGCCGAGAATTGCCGCGCCGCGCCCCGTTGCCTTTCGTGAGGCGAGATACATCGGAAGCGTCACCGTCATCGAGCTCGAAAACGCCGCCGAGACCGCCAGGATCGCGGAGGCAACCGTCGCCGCCCACGAAGCCGAAGCCCCGGAGATCGTCGATTTGCAGTTAAAGAACGCGATAACGCCGCCGATAAGCGCCGCGCCGAGAGCTATCGGCGTGATTTTCCTGGAAGTCCTGTCGGAGGCGTCCTCGCAGTACGTCGACACAATAAAATCGCAGAGCATTTCCGTCTTGCGGATAGAAGCGATCGCGGGGAGCCCCTCTACAGCGCCCTTCGCGAGCTGCTCCGCGCCGCCGCCCTCCGGTCGGTCGATGAAGTATTTGTTGTCTCTCCCGAAAACAAACGCGAAGTTTTTCTGCGCCGTTTTGACAGTCAGCAGCTTAGATACCGTGTTGCAGATGATCGCGCCAAGCGAAATCATCAAGAACATATGTGAATATCCCATCTGGATGTAGGATTTTTTGATGAAGTAAGGCAGCATCGCGGCGATTGCCCCGACGTGCGCCAGCGCACAGAGCGTGTCGCCGTCCGGGCGGAGCTTGATAAGCCGAATAAGTCCGTTCGAGACCACCGAGGAGCATACCGCGAAAGATATGATCGCGATGCCGAGATTGATATACAAATACGTATCCGGCGCGTAGCGAAAGCTTATCATAGTCGCAAGCCGCCCTATCTTCCATTGGAAAGTGCTTACAGCCTCCAGAAACAGCGTCCCGAGCAGCAGCACCCCGAGGATGATCAAGCGTCCCCAAAGCCCCTTTGCCGCGCGGACAAGCCTGTCGCGGATAACGTTCTCGTCGTTGAGGTCAACGGGCGTTTCCTCGTCCTCGTCGTCGAGCTCCTCAAAAAATTCGTCCTCATCGGAAACGCGCTCGTTTTCCTCGGTGTCGTCGCGCCCGTCGAGAATGAACTCGGAGATCTTGCGCTTTTTCTTCTGCGCGAGCTCGTTTACCTGCTTTATTTTCTCAAGATCGTCGTTTTCCTCTTGGATTTCGCGCTCGTTCCTCCCCGAAATCGGAACGTTTATCTCGGGATTTACCGCGTCGAAGTCCGAGCTTTGCTCATTTATTTTCTTGTTGAGCGCGTCGATGATGCTCTCCCCGACGTGCAGCTCTCCCGTGAATGGCGTCTGCCGCGCGGGAGCTTCCTCCTTGGGCTCTTCTCTCCTGCGCGAAACGGACGGCGTGTATTCCTTGATGTGCTCCTCCCGCCCGAGCGCCTTCAGATCGTTCCCGCTTACCGCGAGAGTGTCCGTGTCCTCGGGAGCTTCCTCGAAGTTCCGAGCCTTCGGGGCTCTGTCGTCCTCTTTGTGAATAACGGGCAGCTCCGAGGTCTTGTCGGGCGCGTCCATCGGGTTCAGCGACGTGAAAAGCTCGTCCTCGCCAATATCTTGATTGTCCTCCGCCTCGCTGTCAAAGCCGCTCATCGCGTTTTTGAAGTCGTCCAGCTTCTTTTTTCGGCGCATTTCCATTGTGTCGGACGGCACAAACGTAGAAGCGTCGTGGAGGACAATGTCGTCGCTCTGCTCACCGCGCGGATTATAGGGCGTTACGTCGTCCTCTTCCTCCGGCTCGCTGAAATCGCGCCGTGTAAGCTCGTGGTAACGCTTAACGTCCGCGGCGTTGTTTATGTCTCTCGCAATGCGCTCGCGCACCTCGCTGTCTGTGCGCTGACGCGCGGCGTACTTAACAACGTCGTCATCGTCATCAAAGGAAACGGGGCGCTTGTTGTCGGCGGCGCGGGAAATGTCCGCGGCAAGCCGCCGAGCCACCTCCTCGTCGGTGCGCTGCTTCGCGCTTTTGACGGGCGGGCGCTGCACGCCGTTTTTCGCGGCGTTTTTCACCGCGATCGAGTCAATGACCTCGGTGACGCTTATGTCGGGCTTGGACTTTCTCTTCTGCCTGCCGGATTTTATCAGGCGGTCGATCTCGTCGCCGCCGTCGATTATCTCCGTGACGCTTTCGTCAGCCGAGCGCCGCTTCACGCCCTTATTGCGCCCGCTGCCGCGATTTGTGCCGACCTCGTTCAGAATGTCGTCGATGCTGTATTTTTCATCAGCCATTTTTATCTCTCCTTAAAACCATTAAAAGCCAAAAGCTGTTTTATCGCTTTAAACTGCGCTGCCGCACGATCTCGTACATCACGATCCCCGCCGAGACGGAAGCGTTCAGGGAATTTACCCTGCCGTTCATCGGGAGGCTTAAGATGCCGTCGCAGCTCTCGCGTACGAGCCGCCCGAGCCCGAAGCCCTCCGAGCCGACAACGATCGCCACGCCGCCAGTCAGATCGGTACGATCATAAGGCGAGCCGTCCGCTTCCATTCCGTAAACCCAGATGTTCCGATTTTTCAGCGTCTTTATCGCGTCCACAAGGTTCGCGACGCGCGCGACCTTTATCCAAGCCGCCGCGCCCGCGCTGGTTTTGAAAACCGTCGAGTTCAGCGAGGCGGAGCGCCGCTTCGGGATCACCACGCCGTCCGCGCCCGCCGCCTCCGCGCTTCGGATAATCGCGCCGAGGTTGTGCGGGTCGGCAATTTCATCGGCGATTATGATGAACGGCGGCGTTCCCTTTCGCTCGCTCTCGGCGAGAATGTCCTCAAGCTCCGCGTATTCCGCCGCGCAAAGCTCTGCGGCGACTCCGCCGTGCTTCGGCGTGCCGCACATCGCCGAAAGCTTCTCGGCGCTCGCGTCCTTAACGACCACGCCGCGCTTTTTCGCCTCCGCGATGATTGAGCCAAGCTGAACGCCCTTTTGTACAAAAAGCGTATCGATCTCCCGCCCGGCGTTAAGCGCCTCAAAAACGGCGTTTTTCCCGAAAATGAGCTGCCGTTCGGTAGTATTTTTGTCATTCATTTTGATTTTCCCATTCCCCTTGCGGTGATGTTATACTCATACATTATACATTATACCACATTTCAATAATTATTTCAACCATAATTCTATGTGAAAAAGTGAAAAATTCGCAAAATTTATTTGCGGTAAGCGTTGCATTTTTCACAAATATATGATATAATAAAGTCAACGTAAAATCTTTAACAGAATAAGCGTAATATTTCAAGTCTGCATACGATTGGCCTGAAAAAAAGGTATAATTATAGTGAGTATAATGGGAAAATACAGTTAACGCGGAGCGAATGTTGGCAACCCGCATTAACAAGGGCTCGATAAATAAAAAACAACGAAAAACCGGAAGTGAAAATTATGTTCAGTAAAGTCAACAGCGCGGGGCTTTTCGGCTTGAACGCGTTTATGGTTACGGTGGAGGCTTCGGTGTCGCCGGGGCAGCCGAGCTTTGACGTCGTGGGAATGCCCGACGTGGCGGTGCAGGAAAGCAAGGCGCGTATCCGCGCGGTGCTCGGGCAGCTGGGGCTCGTGCTGCCGGGCGGAAAGTTTACGGTGAATTTGGCGCCCGCGAGCGTCCGCAAAACAGGCGCTATGTTCGACCTGCCGATAACGGCGGCGCTTTTGAAGCTCAACAACATCATTATGGCGGAGCTCGACGACGCGGCGTTTATCGGCGAGCTGTCTCTGGACGGCGCGCTTGCCCCCGTAAACGGCGTGCTTAGTATGGTCATCGAGGCGGCGAAAAACGGCATAAAGCGCGTGTTCCTCCCGAAGGCGAACGCCAAGGAAGCGTCCGTTGTCGAGGGCATTGCGGTTTACGGCGCGGAGCACATCTCTCAGATAATCGATCATCTGCGAAAAGGCACGGGGCTTTCGCCGGAGCCGCCGTACATACCAAGCGATAATTCGTTTATGACGCGCGAGGATTTCGCGCACGTTATGGGGCAATACTCGGCAAAGAAAGCTATTGAAGTCGCGGCGGCGGGCTCTCACAATATTCTGATGATTGGCTCTCCCGGCTCGGGCAAATCTATGCTCGCGAAATGTATTCCGTCGATCCTGCCGAGAATATCATTCGAGGAGAGCATCGAAACAACGCAGATACACTCCGTCGCGGGGATAATCGACCCGCGCGAGCCGCTTGTAACGCGCAGACCGTTCCGCGCGGTGAGCCATACCGCAAGCGGCGTGGGGCTTGTCGGAGGCGGGAGCGTTCCGAAGCCCGGCGAGATCTCCCTCGCGCATAACGGCGTGCTGTTTCTCGACGAGCTGCCCGAGTTCGAAAGAAAAGTCCTTGAGACGCTGCGCCAGCCGCTCGAGAACGGCGACATCACGATCTCCCGCGCAAGCGGCTCGGTGAACTATCCGTGCGACGTAATGCTCGTAGCGGCAATGAACCCCTGTCCCTGCGGTAATTACCGCAACCCGAACAAGCGCTGCGCCTGCACGAAAAAGCAGATAAGCACGTATCTCCACAAAATCTCCCAGCCAGTGCTTGACAGAATTGACATTCACATTGAGGTGGACCCCGTGAAATTCGACGATCTCTCCGAGCGCCCGCCGCAGGAGCCCTCCGCGGCGATAGCCGAGCGGGTTCAGCGTGCGCGGGATATCCAGGCGGAGCGCTTTAAAGGCACAAGCATAAAATCCAACAGCCGCATTACAAGCGATATTATCGCGGACGTTTGCAGATTGTCTCCCGTCGCGTCGGAGACGCTCCGTCTGGCGTTCGATAAGCTCGGGCTTTCGGCGAGAGCCTACGACAGAATTCTCAAGGTCGCGCGAACCTGCGCCGACCTCGACGGCTCCGCGGACATCGAACGGAAGCACATCTCCACGGCAATAAGCTTCCGCAATCTTGACAGAAAGTATTGGGATCTTTAAAATGAGTGAAAACAACGAAAAAAGCATTAGAAAAGCCAAAAACACGAAAAAGCCGCCTTATTCGATAATCGCGGCGGTTTTCGGCGTGATAATGATAAGCGGCATTT
>JAIDPG010000272.1:0-8733 GCA_029062865.1 Oscillospiraceae bacterium | reverse complement strand
CTTGTGGCTTTGAACCTGAAAGCAATGAACGGCATTACCGCGCCCGTCGCCGTCGGGCTCGTTCTGACGGTCATCGGCGCGGTGGGAATGTCGACAGCCGTAACACATTCGATAATGCTTCTGATGAAGTACGACAAGGAGCTCGCAAGGGCGCGGGAGAGCTTTACGGTAGACCCCGAGGTTCTCCGCGACCCGCGGCTCAGGGAGCTTCCGAAGATCAAAAAGCTGCTGAGAAACGAGAACGTAAAGCGGATCTTTGAGGCGGAGAAGATCTCCGCGGCGGATCTGTCCGACCCGCACGTGCAGCTGTTTATAGACGCGCTTTTAGAGCAAGCGGACGAGAATGGGGTGATACGCTTTGAGTGATTTTTACAATAACAACAATAACGGCGATAAACCTCCATCGCAGAAAGAAAGGATCATCGTCACGGCGATAGTGGTCGCGGCGATTGCTCTGGTATTCCTCGGCGCGAGGGTCAGCAGTATGCCGATGATTATGGGCGGCTTCTTCGCGGCGGCCATAACGGTGTTTGTCGCGGCGGCGCTTCAGGGGAAGAAAAAGGGCGCGAAAAGCGGGGTAAGCGGGGCTGCGGTAAACTCTTCGCAGCTCGGCAAGTATTTCCCGCTGCTCGCGGACGAGCGCACGAAGCAGCACCCCGAGGTTCAGGTGCTGCTGCAGTACACCGAGGTGCAGCGGGCGTTCTTCGACCCGAGCTCGCTGTCAAATCCCACAACGGCAAACGACGAGCACGTACAAGAGCTGTTTCTGGTGTTCGACGAGATGCTGGCGCAAGGCGCGGTAAACGGCAATATCTACGGAAACCCGCAAAATATACCGCAGCCCGGCACAATGCCCTCGGATTCGCTCCGAAAGAAGCCGGAAGACGAGGAAAAGAAAAAGCCCATTCGCAAAGCGGGGAAAATTATGCGCTTTGTCGGCATCGGGATGTTTATCTTACCGTTCGGGCTGGTGTTTATCATGGAGAGCCTCAACCCGGGCTCGACTGTTGCAACGGCGGCGGTGCCCTTTGTGGTAACGAGCGCGTGCCCTATGGGTATGCTGCTTATCATTGTGGGAATTATATTAAGCAGATAATTTATATGGAGATGATTTGATGATTAAAAGAAGCTGCGGAGTACTTATGCACATAACGTCGCTTCCGTCGCCCTACGGCATCGGAACGCTCGGGGAGGAGGCGGAGAAGTTCGCGGAGTGGCTGCAAAAGGCGGGACAGAGCTGGTGGCAGGTGCTGCCCGTGGGTCCTACGGGCTATGGAGACTCGCCGTATCAGCCGTTCTCGTCGTTCGCGGGAAATCCCCTGCTTATCGACCTCGACGAGCTCTGCCGCCGCGATCTGCTCTCCAAAGAGGAGTGCGAGGCGGCGGATTTCGGGGCTGACCCGGAATACACGGACTACGACAAGATCTCGAAAACACGCGACGTACTGCTCCGCAAGGCTTACGCGAGCTTTACGGACGACGTGGGCTACACGTCGTTCTGCCGCGAGGAGGCGGACTGGCTCGACGACTACGCGCTGTTTATGGCGATAAAGAAGCGCTTCGACGGGAAATCCTGGACGGAATGGGACGACGACATCAGGCTCAGAAGCCCCGGCGCGATGGCGCGCTACGCGGACGAGTGCAAGGACGAGATAGGCTTCGTCAAGTGGTGTCAGTACATCTTTTCAAGGCAATGGACGCGCTTTCACGGCGCTTGCGGAAGCAAGGGGATAAAGCTCATCGGCGATATTCCGATTTACGTTTCCCCGGACAGCTCCGACGTGTGGGCGCACCCCGATCTGTTTGAGCTCGACGACAGACTTTACCCGAAGCGCGTAGCGGGCGTGCCGCCCGATTATTTCTCCAAAACGGGGCAGCTTTGGGGAAATCCGCTGTACAATTGGGAAAGAATGGAAGAAACGGGCTTTGAGTGGTGGATAAAGCGCGTCAAGAAATCCGCGCTGATGTACGATATGATACGCATAGACCACTTCCGCGCGTTCGATACATATTACGCGATCCCTTACGGCGAGAAGACCGCCGTAAACGGCACCTGGGAGAACGGTCCCGGAATGAAGCTGTTCGACGCGATAAAGGAGCAGCTCGGCAATGTGAACATCATCGCCGAGGACCTGGGAGAGATATTCGACAGCGTGAAAAAGCTGCTGGCGGATTCGGGCTTCCCGGGAATGAAGGTGCTGCAGTTCGGTTTTAACCCCGAGTATTCCGACAACGACCACCTGCCGCACCGCTATCCGCAGAACTCCGTCTGCTACACGGGCACGCACGACAACGCGACTATCGTGCAGTGGTATCGCGAAGCGGACGCGAGATCCCGCGCAATGGCGAACAATTACCTCGGCAAAAAGCCGTTCGAGAAGGTTCACAAGCGAGCGATAAGGGCGTGCTACGCGTCGCCGTCAAACCTCGTTATAATCCCGATGCAGGATATCCTCGGGCTCGGCAAGGATGCGCGAATGAACCTGCCGTCAACGGTCGGCGGCAACTGGACGTGGCGAATGAAAAAGAGCGTGCTGAAGCCCTCAACGGCGCGCGAGCTCCGCGCCCTCGCGGAGCGCTATCTGAGGAAGGCCGTAAAATGGGACAAGGAATAAGCGCTCTGCACGGCGAGTTCTCACGGACGATTCACCGCAAGTTCACTAAGACGATAGATGAATACAAGCTGCTGCAAGGCGGTGACAGGGTCTGCGTCTGCGTTTCGGGCGGCAAGGACTCAATGCTGCTCGGGGCGCTGTTCCGCGAGTACGAAAAGCACGGCGCTGTGCCGATCTCGGTGAAGTATCTTGTAATGAACCCCGGCTACTCCGCGGAGAGCTTCGAGCAGATACAGAAAAACGCTGCGCGGCTTGAATTGCCAATCGAGACGTTCAACACGGAGATCTTCGCGCACACGGAAAAGGTCAAGGACCCATGTTTTCTCTGCGCGAAAATGCGCCGCGGGCATCTCTACGCGAAGGCGCGGGAACTCGGCTGCAATAAGATCGCGCTCGGACACCACTTCGACGACGTAATTGAGAGCATTCTCATGGGAATGATCTACGGCGGTCAGGCGCAGACAATGCTCCCAAAGCTCCACGCGAAAAACTACACGGGAATGGAGCTTATCCGACCGCTGTATCTCGTCCGCGAGCGCGACATAATCGCGTGGCGGGACTTCTGCGGGCTGGAGTTTCTGCAGTGCGCGTGCAGCGTGACAAAGCGCGACGAGGGCTCAAAGCGTAAGCTCGTAAAGCGGCTTATAGCGCGGCTTGCCGAGGACAACCCGCAAATCGAGCAGAACATCTTCCGCTCGGTGTGCAACGTGCGGCTCGACAGGCTTATTTCCTACAAGGACAAACAGGGAACAATTCACGATTTTCTGGACGATTATGATGATTGATGTTGCTGAATTCAACGGCTCTCTCGGCGCGAACTGTACCGAAAAAGGGACAATCTTCCGAGTGTGGCAGCCACTTGCAAAACGCATAGAGCTGCGGCTTTACGACAAGTCGCGGAAGCTCATAAAGCGCGCCGTTATGCGGAATAAGGACGGCGTGTTCGAGTGCCGTGTGCGCGGAGATCTGGACGGCGTACTGTACGATCTCGCGGTGACGCGAAGCGGCGAAACCGTCACGTGCGGCGACCCTTACGCGAAAGGCGTGACGGCGGACGGCAGGCTCTGCGTCCTCGTGAATATGCGCCGACATGCTCCCAAAAACTGGCAAAACGACCGCCCGATAGCGTTCCCCGACCCGGAGGACGCGGTGATTTACGAGCTTTCGGTGCGCGATCTCTCTATGGACGAGAGCGCGGGCTTCAAAAACCGAGGCAAGCTCGCGGCGCTCTGCGAGACGCGCTCGGCGAATTCCCACGGAGACAAGGTCGGGCTTTCATACATCAAAAAGCTCGGCGCGACGCACATTCAGCTGATGCCGATCTTCGATTTCGATCTTGACGGCGGGGAGTACAATTGGGGCTACAATCCCAGGTTTTACAACGCGGTAAGCGCGTATTATTCCCAAAGAGACGGCGTTTCTGAGCTCCGCGCGGTTGTCGCAGCGGCGCATAAAAAGGGGCTTGGCGTGGTTGCGGACGTGGTCTACAATCACGTTTTTGATGTCGAGGGCTCGGTGTTCCAAAGGCTCTTCCCGGGATATTTTTTCAGAACCGACGACACGGGCGAACTCTCAAACGGCTCGGGCTGCGGCAACGAGTTCGCGTCGGAGCGCGTTATGGCGCGGAAATTCATCGTGGACAGCCTCGTGTTTCTGGCAAGAGAATACCACCTCGACGGCTTCCGGTTTGACTTAATGGGGCTGCTCGACCTCGAGACGCTGCGCGAGGCGGAACGGAAGCTCCGCGGAATAAACCCCGATATCCTGCTGTACGGCGAGGGCTGGACGGGGGGAATAAGTCCTCTCTCGGAGAGCCGCCGCGCCGTACAAAAAAACGCCCGCGCGCTCCCGAATTACGCGTTCTTCAACGATCGTTTCAGAGACGCGGTCAAGGGCTCGGTGTTCGGCGAAAAGGACTGCGGCTACGTAAACGGCGCTGCGGACGAGTGGCATTTCGAGCCCATCCGCGAGGCGCTTTCGGGCGAGCTCGGCGAGGATTTCTGGACGAGCGACCCGCGGCAAACGATAAACTACGTCGAGTGCCACGACAATCTCACGCTGTTCGATAAGCTGAAGGCTTCATTTAACAGTCTGCATAACGAGGATCACGCAAGAATAAAAAAAGCCGACAAAATGGCGGCGGCGCTGGTTTTCCTGTCGCGCGGAACGGCGTTTTTGCAGGCGGGACAGGAGCTCCTGCGCACGAAAAACGGCGACGGAAATTCCTACAAATCGGGCGACGCGGTGAATTCCATAAAGTGGAACGCGCTCGAGGAAAATCGCGATGTCGCGGATTATTACCGAGGGCTGATAGCGATCAGAAAGCGCTTTCGCCGAGAGATGAACAGCGCAGCGAAAACGTTCGGGCACGTCGGCGAGGGCTTTGTAATGACGGCGGGCGACTTCGTTCTGGTCGTAAATCCGACTAACGAGGAGCTTTCCCCGAGCGTCGCGGGCAGGTTCAAGGTGTTCGCCGACGCGGAGCGAGCGTCCAACAAGGCGCTTTACACCGCCGAGCGGCTCTGCTGCGCGGGATATTCAATTTTATTTGCGAGGAAGATCAAATGAGAGAACCTATTACCGCTTTGCGCCGCGAGATGAAGCGGCGCGGAATTTTCGCGTATCTCGTGACGACGGAGGACTTCCACGGCTCGGAGTATGTCGGCGAGCATTTCAAATCGCGCGAGTATTTAAGCGGCTTCACGGGCTCGGCGGGGCGGCTTGTCGTAACGGAAAACGAGGCGGCGCTCTGGACGGACGGGCGGTACTTTATCCAAGCCGAAGCGGAGCTCGCGGGAAGCGGGATAACGCTGATGAAGCAAGGCGAACAGGGCGTGCCGAGCGTTGAAAAATTCCTCGCGGAAAAGCTCCCGAACAGCTCCGTGCTGGGCTTTGACGGGCGCTGCGTGAACGCGCTGTTCGCAAGGAAAATCCAAGCCGCGTTGGCGGGAAAAAACATCGCGCTCGAAACGGAGCTTGACCTCGTCGGCGAGATCCGGAACGACAGACCGCCCCTCTCGAAAAAGCCCGTGTTCGTGCTCCCGGACGAGGTCTGCGGGCTTTCACGCGGCGAAAAACTCGCGAAATTACGCGAGGAAATGCGGGAGCAAGGCGCAAAAGTGCTCGCGCTGTCGGCGCTGGACGACATCGCGTGGACACTCAACCTGCGCGGCGGCGACGTGGACTACAACCCCGTGTTTCTCGCGTTTATGCTGATTTTCGAGGACACGGCGGAGCTGTTCGCGGAGAGTACGGTCATCGATGACGAAATCAAGTTGACTTTAGAGAACGACGGCGTAAAATTGCAGCCCTACGGCGAGATCTACAACGCTCTCAACGCGCTTAGCGAAGCCGTTTGGATAGACACACGCACCGCAAATTTCACTCTGCGTAATTCGCTGAAAAGCGCAAAGGTCATCGCGAAGCCGAGCCCCGCGGAAATGCTGAAAGCCTGCAAAACTCCCGCCGAGATAAGCGCGGAAAAAGCCGCGCACATCAAGGACGGCGCGGCGGTCACGAGGTTTATAAAGTGGATGAAATCCGCGGTGAAACGCGAAGAAGTCACGGAGATCTCCGCGGCGGAGAAGCTTGAGGAATTCCGCAGACAGGACACGGATTATCTCGGGCAGAGCTTCGAGCCTATCATGGCGTTCGGCGAGCACGGCGCTATTGTTCACTACTCGGCAACAAGTGAGACAAACGCGGTAATAGAGCCGCGCGGCTTGCTTCTCTCGGATACGGGCGGGCATTATCTGCTGGGGACAACGGACATCACGCGGACTATTGTCCTCAGCGAGCTCTCCGACGAGGAGAAGCGCGCGTACACGCTGGCGCTGGCGGCGCATCTGGAGCTGCTCGGGGCGGTGTTCCCGAAGGGAGCGCGCGGCTCAACGCTGGACGCGATAGCGCGCAAGCCTCTGTGGGACAACGGACTGGACTTCAACCACGGCACGGGACACGGCGTGGGCTTTCTGCTGAACGTCCACGAGGGTCCGCAGCGCATTTCTTATCGAGCGGCGAACGACGCGCCGCTTTGCGAGGGAATGATAACCTCGAACGAGCCGGGCTTGTACTTCGAGGGAAAGTTCGGCGTGCGGCACGAGAGCCTTGTGCTATGCGAAAAGGCGGAGTTCGAGGGCTTTTTGAGATTCAGCCCGCTCACCTGCGTGCCTTTCGATTTGGACGGCATTGACAAGCGATACCTCACCGAGCCGCAGACAGCGCGGCTGAATGCCTACCACAAGTGGGTTTACGAAACACTCTCGCCGATGCTTTCCGAGGAGGAGCGCGGGTGGCTCGCGGAGGTCACGAAGCCGATATAAATGCAAAAAGCGAAAGAGCGGAACTCTTTCGCTTTTTGTTTGTTCATCTAAGGATCAGTCATGCCCGAACAGTTCATCAATATCGTCGGGAACGTAGGTCTGTCCTTTGTAATGTATCTCGCAGGTGTCGATAAAAAATACTCTTTTTCCGACCCATACCAGGCTGTCGGGGAGAGTTACGCTTGTAAGATCGTCGCACATAGAAAACGCGTATTCTTCTATTATCTGAAGCCCCTCGGGAAGAACGACGCTTTTCAGACTTTCGCAATACTCAAACGCGTTTCTGTCTATCCTCTCCAGGGCACTCGGGAAAACAACATCGACAAGTTCTTCGCAGTTTGAAAAAGCGGACGAGCCTATCGTAGTCACGCTGTCGGGCATCATAACGCCCTTGAGCGTATCGCAATGCGAGAAACCGTCCAAACCCTTGACGGGCTTTCCTTTATATGTCGGCGGTATCTTTACGTAACCGCCGTCCCCCAGATATTCGGTGATCATAACAGAGTTGGGGTCGCTTTTGCCTTCCATTTTATACGGAATAAATGTAAAATCGTCCTCGGAAGCTGTCGGGATCATATCCCATAAGACCTCTCCCGTCGATGTTACGGGATAGTCATCGCTATTGTCAACGTTGGGAGCGCTCCGATGTTCCTCACTATTGTCGTCCTCATTTGCGGGATCGTACTTCGACGGGCTTTCCGTTTTCGAGTACGCGCTTACCGCGGGTCTGATTTCGGCGCGTTTTTTGGAGTTGTTCGCGGTGATGACCGCGGCGGTAATTCCCCCGCCGATCACTACCGCGGCGCAAGCTCCGGCGATTATCTTTGCTTTAAGTGAATTAAACATTGCTTTTCCTCCTGTTTTTACGGCTGTCGCCGTTGAATTGGAGGGAACGTTCAAAGCATTTGAAGGATTGGCGGAAACCGTAGGAACAGCGGATAGCTGCGGTACGGAAATGTTTTCCGCTTGTACCCGAAAAAGCCGCGTCAGGAACGGAACGGGAAGAACTGCGTACAGTTTGTCGTGATTTTCTTCCTCATATCGTTTGATCTCCTCCTTGATCTTCAGGCGTGCGGTTTTAAGGCGGTACATGACGGTTTTTTCGTGACATCCCATAAGTTCGGCGATCTCGGCGGCGGTAAGCTCGTCAAAATAATATAAGATTATCGTCCTGTACTGATCTTCGGATAAAGCATTTTCGATAATATCCATAATGAGCTTGCGCTTTGCCACATCCGTGACATACTCCTCGGGAAGGAATTTGTCGTCCGGGATATTTTCCAGTATCTCCTCGCTGTCCTCTGCGAGCGCGCTGTTGGTCTTGGAGCTTAAAAAGTTTCTGCACTTGTTCGCGGCGATCTTATTCAGCCACGATTGAACAGCGGAATGCTCCTTCAATGTGCTCAGCTTTTCGAATGCCGCGAGATAGGTGTCCTGCATAATATCCTTTGCGTTTTCTTCGTTTTTTAAAAGGCTTATGCATGTGAACCATACGCCGTTTTTTGTCTGCTCGTAAAGGCTGTCAAATGCCGCTCTGTCACCGTTCGCCGCCATTTTTACAATTTCTGTTAAATCGTTCATGATCTTTCCTCCAAATCGCTTTGAATTTGTTCCCTTTTATATGACAAAACAGAAATCATAAAAGGATAAAAAACGAAAAAAATATTTTTAAAACGCTCCCCGTTGTGGGGAGCGTTTAGTGTTATGTGTTACGCCTTCTTACGCTTCTTGTAGTCCGCCTTGATGTCCTCAAGCGCCTTTGCGTCTTCCTTGCGCTTTACCTTTGCCTGTTCCTG
>JAIDPG010000271.1 GCA_029062865.1 Oscillospiraceae bacterium | reverse complement strand
CTTCGCGGTCAGCAACGGGGGAAATGTCCGTGTTCTTATCGGGCATTGGGGAGATTCGGACAGCTTTGAGCTTGTTAATTCCGTTGAGATCACTCTTGAGGAGTACACGAAAATACGCGATGAGCTTTGGGAATATTACGTTAAAGAAATTCGAGGAGGACAGAATGGCTAAAATCGACGATTGGAAAAACACCGCGCCGAACACTCTCAACATAGACTGGTCGGCGGTTGAAAAGGAACTCGGCTTCGCGGTTCACGACAGCTTAAAGGACTTTTATTCGCGGATAACCTCAAGCAAGGACGTAAAGGGCGAAATGAAATTCGACCCTAAGGCGTTCGTCAAGGAATACGTCAACAGAGAGGATTGGCTTGAGGACAGCAACGGCGGATTTCCGAGCTGCGAATTCGAGCTTTGGGTGCTCGAGAAAACCGACACGGAATATGTGTGCCGCTTTTTCAAGGACGCGTTTTTCGGGGATTGGACAGGCGGCAACGATTTCGGACGTCATGCGCTTTTGGGACAGCTTTTCCTCAACATCGGACAGCTTTATATGACGTTCAACAACGACACGGGACGGTTTGAGTGGGTGGATATCGAGTACGGCTATTATGACGTTTACGAGGAAAACCCTTACGGAATAATCGCCGACGGCGCGCAGGAATTTCTGGATAAGTTCAAGAAGTAAAATGGAAAAATTACAAAAGCTCAAAGAAATCGAGGAAAACCGCCGCAATATCCCGCCGCTTGACGATCTCCCCGAGGGAGAGATAAACTGGGACGAAATAAGCGAATTCATTTTGGTCGATATGAACGTATTCGGCTTGTTCTGGCATTATCTGGATGACGAGACCAAAACCGCAAAGCTATCCGAAAACTCGCTTGCTGTTTTGAGACTGATATGTCACGATATGTACGATTTTTTCCATGATCATAGTGTGGAGCTTGAACGGTTCGACCAATGGAAAGCTATGGAGAAATATGTCCGCAAAAAATACGGCAAGCTGTCGGAAAAAGCATTGTCAAGGCTTATTTCCGATTATCATATAAAAGACAGATAAAAGAGTGTTTGAAGAGGGAAGAATATGGACAGAAAAACACGCTCGGAAAAGGTTCTGAAAAAGCACAAGATTTTAATAAACCCCACGCTCTCGCGGATAGCTAACGAGGAGGAGGCGCGGCTGAAGTCTCCGGAGGAGATAGTAAAGCGCGGTGTGACGGCGTTTTTGACGTGTCAGATCGCGATAGATATTCTCGGCAACAACGGCGCGGCGGAGAGCATCGAGTTCTTCACGCCGATATTGGAGCGGTTCGGGCTGCGTGAGGAGCTCACCGAGGACGAAAAGCCGTACTTCGATCTGTCGCAGTGCGATAATATCACCGGGCAGCAAGCCAACGAAATGCAGTGGCGGCTGGAGATGTGCGCGGCGCTGTTCTGGGCGTGCGGTTTTATCAAAAAGCTGCCGTATCCGTCCGAGATGATAGATACCACAAAGCAGATTTTTATGATAAACGGCTGTAAGAATTTCGCGGAGCTGATGAAGAATGTAAAAATGCGCTCGCTCGGCGAGATACTTGACGCGACGGATCTGATCTTTCGTATGAATTGGGCGTGCGTTGAGGCGCGTGTGAAAAACGAGCCGTCAATAATGGGCGACCTGTTCTCCGATGTGGTATGGGAGCAGCACAAGGGCTTCAACTGGCTGATCGGGGCGTATGACGCGGACGATTGGGATACGGTAAATCCGCATACTTAACAGAGGACGTTATGGAAGAATTCAGCAGAACCGAGCGCCTGCTCGGCGCGGCGGCAATGGAACGCCTCGCGAAATGCCGCGTGGCGGTTTTCGGGATAGGGGGCGTTGGCGGTCACGCGGCGGAGGCTCTTGTGCGGAGCGGCGTGGGTACGCTTGATATTGTGGACGGCGACGAAGTCGCGCGGTCGAATATAAATCGCCAGATAATCGCGCTGCAAAGCACGGTGGGAATGCCGAAAACAGAAGCCGCCGCGACACGGTTTCTCGATATCAACCCGAGCCTGAAGCTGAAAAAATTTCAGCTGCGGCTGTCGGAGGAAACGGTCGGGGAGTTTGATTTCGCGGCGTATGATTACGTTGTCGACGCAATAGATGATGTTCGCGCGAAGGTGCTCCTCGCGGTGAAATGCAAGGAGAGCCAAACTCAACTGATAAGCTCCATGGGCGCGGGAAACAAGCTCGATCCGACGGGGTTTAAGGTCGCGGATATTTTTGAAACGAGCGTTTGCCCGCTTGCGAGAGTAATGCGCCGCGAGCTGAAGCAGCGCGGTATAGAGCGGCTTAAGGTCGTCTACTCGACGGAGCTCCCGCACGCTCCGACAACGGAGGGCGAAAGAGTTGTCCCCGCAAGCTGCGCGTTCGTTCCGTCGGTCGCGGGATTGATCATCGCGGGAACAGTCGTTAATGATTTGATAAAGTAAATTTTCCCCGCCTGCGGCGGGGAAAATTTTTTTCAAAAACCCCCTTGACAAATACCCCGTGGGGGTATATAATAAAAGATAGAGGAGATGATGAAAATGAGCGAGAAATGTCCGCATTGTCAAAAGACGAAATCGCGCTCCGACGCGGAGTACAGGAAGCTGATAAATCGGCTGAACCGTATTTCGGGGCAGATAAACGGGATAAAGAAAATGGTGGAAAACAGCGCGTACTGCACGGATATTCTCGTGCAGGTCGCAGCAGTCAACGCCGCGCTGAACTCGTTCAATAAGGAGCTGCTCGGCGAGCATATTCGCACCTGCGTTGCGGATAATATTAAGGCGGGGAATGATGAGGTCGTGGACGAGCTGGTTAAGACCTTGCAGAAGCTGATGAAGTAAGCGAAACAAGCCACCGTGAGTTTTGTCAAGGCGGCTTACATTGATTAGTTTCGTTATGTTGCGTCGGATGTGCGAGGGGGGAAACCCTTCGGGAGGAGAGGGGAAAAATAAAAATCCGACAAAAAGCGGGCATTTCCCCCTCTCCTCCCTACGGGTC
>JAIDPG010000270.1 GCA_029062865.1 Oscillospiraceae bacterium | reverse complement strand
GGCAGAGGTCAGCGTGAGCTTATCATCGGCGACAGACAGACGGGTAAGACCGCTATCGCCATCGATACTATAATCAACCAAAAGGGCAAGGACTGCATCTGCATTTACGTTGCGATCGGTCAGAAGAACTCGACCGTCGCGAACGTTGTGGAGACGCTCACAAAGGGCGGAGCAATGGACTACTCTATCGTAGTTTCGTCCACCGCTTCCGAACTTGCGCCTTTGCAGTACATCGCGCCGTATGCGGGCTGCGCAATGGGCGAATATTTTATGGAGCAGGGCAAGGATGTTCTGATCGTATACGACGATTTGTCCAAGCACGCGGTCGCTTATCGTGCGCTTTCGCTGCTGCTTAAGCGCCCGCCGGGACGTGAGGCGTACCCGGGCGACGTATTCTATCTGCATTCAAGACTTCTTGAGCGCGCAGCGCGTCTTAACAAGGAGTACGGCGGCGGTTCGCTTACCGCGCTTCCTATCATCGAGACGCAGGCGGGCGACGTTTCGGCGTATATTCCGACGAACGTTATTTCTATCACCGACGGTCAGATATTCCTTGAGACGGAGCTGTTCAACTCCGGCGTTCGTCCCGCGGTAAACCCCGGTATCTCGGTATCCCGTGTCGGCGGTGACGCGCAGATCAAGGCAATGAAGAAGGTTGCCGGCAAGCTGAAGCTCGACTACTCGCAGTACCGCGAGCTCGCGTCTTTCGCGCAGTTCGGCTCCGACCTCGATAAGGACACGAAGGATCGTCTTGCAAAGGGCGAACGTATCGTAGAAGTCCTCAAGCAGGATCAGAACGCTCCGCTTGCGGTTGAGGAGCAGGTAGTTATCGTTTACGCGGTTGTAAACAATTACCTCGCGCCCATTCCCGTGCCGAAGATCAAGCAGTATCAGAAGGACCTTATCGACCACATCAAGGCGAACAAGCCGGAGATACTCGAAGGCATCAGAAACGAGAAGATTATGTCCGAATCCAACGAGGAAGCGCTGAAGGAGCTTTTGACAAGCTTCGCGGATTCCTACGCCGGATAATTCCGAAAGGAGTTTCTTATGAAACAAGCATCATTCGTTCTCAGTATAGTCGCGACCGTGATAGCCGTTCTGACGGCAGCCGCGGTGGCTTGGCTTTATATTGAGAAGAAGGTAAAGTATATCACGACGGACGATAATTTTTAACGTGATTTAAAAACCACTCTGGGGGTGATATTATAGCCAGCGGAAATATGAAAGCCATAAAGCGGCGTATCAAGTCGGTAGGCTCTACAAAGCAGATCACCAACGCTATGCAGCTTGTGGCGTCAAGCAAACTCCGTAAAGCTAAGACGCGCGCGGAGCAAACGCGCCCCTACTTTAACGAGCTGTATAAGACAATGTGCGAGATAGCGTCGTCAAAGGACAGCTTCAGCACGGTTTATACTATCAAGCGCGAGGTAAAGCAAAAGCTGTATATCGTAATCGCGGGCGACAGAGGTCTTGCGGGAGGATATAACTCGAACATCCTGAAGCTGGCGGCGTCGGCTCATGCGGGAGACGCGCAAAAGCCGAAGATAATCGCTATCGGGAAAAAGGCGGTGGAGTATTTCAGCAAGCGCGATTATGAGATAGTCGCGAGCTTTACGAATATCGCCGAGGATATAAAACCCAACACCGCGCAGGATATTTCGGATCTCGCGATAAAGATGTTCGCGGACGGCGAGGTGGACGAGGTTGAGGTATTCTACACGATGTTCATTTCGGCAATGTCTCAGCAGCCCGAAAATATGAAGCTGCTGCCGCTCGACACGCAGGCGATCGACACGGCGGGCGTGAATATAGCCTATGATCCGTCGCCGGAGGCGGTGTTCAACCGCATCGTTCCGAGATTTACCGCGTCGCTTTTGATGTGCGCTGTGGTTGAGAGCTACGCTTCGGAGGTCGGCGCGCGCCGCACGGCAATGGAAGCCGCGACCGACAACGCGGAGGCTATGACGGAGAGCCTGTCGCTGCTCTATAACAGAGCGCGCCAGGCAAGCATTACAAACGAAATTATCGATATAGTTTCGGGCGCTTCGGCGCAAAGCAACTGATCATATCAGCCGTATTTAAATACATTCACATGTGTGTATAAAACAACGGCTATTCCTAAAGAAAGGAAAAAGTTCTATTATGTCTAATCAGAATAAAGGCACGATAGTTCAGGTTATCGGCGCGGTTTTGGATATACGCTTCGCGCCGGAAAATCTGCCTGACCTGCTTAACGCTATCGAGATCGACAACAACGGCTCAAAGCTGACGGTCGAGGTAGCGCAGCATATCGGCGACGACGTAGTCCGCTGCATCGCAATGGGCAGCACGGACGGTCTCGTGCGCGGTATGGAAGCGGTCGATACGGGCGCGTCTATCAAGGTTCCCGTAGGCGAGCAGACGCTTGGACGTATCTTTAACCTCCTGGGCGAGGCGGTTGACAATAAGCCCCAGCCCGAAACGGAGGAGAAGTGGGAGATCCACCGCACGGCGCCCACTTTTGAGGAGCAGCAGGGCTCAAACGAGGTCCTCGAAACGGGCATAAAGGTCGTAGACCTTATCGCGCCGTACTTAAAGGGCGGTAAGATCGGCTTGTTCGGCGGCGCGGGCGTCGGCAAGACAGTACTTATTATGGAGCTCATCAACAATATCGCTAAACAGCACGGCGGTATCTCCGTATTTACAGGCGTTGGTGAGCGTACCCGTGAGGGTAACGACCTTTACCGCGAAATGACGGAGTCGGGCGTTATCAACAAGACCGCGCTGGTTTACGGTCAGATGAACGAGCCGCCGGGAGCGAGAATGAGAGTAGGTCTTTCGGGACTTACAATGGCGGAATACTTCCGTGACAAAATGGGTCAGGACGTTCTGCTGTTTATAGACAACATCTTCCGTTTCACGCAGGCAGGCTCGGAGGTTTCCGCGCTGCTCGGACGTATGCCGTCCGCCGTTGGTTATCAGCCGACACTCGCGACGGAAATGGGCGCTCTTCAGGAGCGTATCACGTCCACGAAGAAGGGCTCTATCACGT
>JAIDPG010000027.1 GCA_029062865.1 Oscillospiraceae bacterium | reverse complement strand
TTCTTACGCTTTAAATCGGAAATCTCATTCGGGAGGCTTCCCGCCGCGATGTCATAGCGATACATAGCCGCGCCGTTTTTCGGCGATTCCTCAACGAAAGCTGTCTCCGGAGAAGAACTCGTTCGCATCGCAAGCGATGTTCTTTCGTTTATGCGGCGTTCTATTTCCGCCTTTATCTCCGCGTCCGCCTCTGCTTTCGCCTTGATTATCTCGTCAAAACCGAACGAGATAGGCTCGGGGATAGGCACGCCGTTCTTTGTCAATGCAACTTCGGAATTATTGTTACCGAATGATGTACCCGCGACCATAATTCACCGCCTTAACCGTTCGCGTGGAGCTTGTCGTAGTTTACAAGCTCGTTGATAAGCTGCGGAACCTTCTCGCCCATTTCGTCATCGGAGAACTGGCACGTGCCGACCGCCATATGTCCACCGCCGCCGTATTTCAGCATCGTAGAGCCGACGTTTACGTGCGACGTGCGGTTGAGGATCGAATAACCCACCGCGCAGGAGCAGCCCTTGCCGCCCTTACCATCAACGATCCAGCAGCTCAAATTCTGCTCGGGATAAAGCGAGTAGATAAGGAAGCGGTTGCCGGTGTAGATCGGGCTTACTCCGCGCAGGTCGGTGATTATCAAATCGCCCTCAACGCGCGTATGCTCGTGAACCATATCCTTGAAGTGCTCGGTCTGCTCGTTATAAAGCTCAATGCGCTCCTGAATATCGGGCATCGCGAGGATCTCCTCCGTGCTCATATACGAGCAGCACTTGAGGAGCTTTTCCATGAGCTGATAGTTGCTTATCGTAAAGTTGCGGAATCTGCCCAAGCCCGTGCGCGGATCCATCAAAAATCCGACGAGTATCCAGCCCTGCGGGTTCAAAATCTCCTCGCGCGTGAGGTTGCCGCTGTCGACCTTATCAACCGCGACCATGAGATCGTCGAAGTTCGGGAAGCGCTCCTTGCCGCCGTAGTATTCGTAGATGATACGCGCGCAGCTCGGCGTGA
Source organism: Oscillospiraceae bacterium (assembly GCA_029062865.1). Classification (GTDB taxonomy): domain Bacteria; phylum Bacillota; class Clostridia; order Oscillospirales; family Ruminococcaceae; genus CAG-115. Next base: position 3,949 of record JAIDPG010000027.1, on the reverse strand, counting down.
TGCGGCTTTCGCCCTTATACTTGCCCTTATAGCGGTTGCGCTCCTCCTCGCTGGAATGATGGTCGAACCACAAGCCGCAGCCCTCAACGAACGGAACATTCGCAAGGCAGTCGTTCTCCGTCACGGGAACGAGCCCGTCCTGCAGATCCTTCGGGTGGGCAAACGTCCACGAATCAACAACTCCCGCGCAAAGCAAAAGCGCGCCGCAAGCCAAACCGTCAAAGTCAGAACGCGTGATAAGTCTCATTGCCATAGCACAATTCCTCTCTAAAACATATATTTCTACACTAATTATAGCACAGTTCTCAAAAAAAATCAAGAGTTTTTTCAAATTTTAGTGAAAATTATAATGCCGGATGTTTTTCGGCTTTTCCCGCCTCCGCGGGGAAAACCGAAAAAACTGTTTAGTCATAGTCACCGTCCGCGGAGTATCAGCAGCCGCAGCCGGATCTTTCCGACGGGTGTAAGGCGCTTTTCGGCGGCGCGGTAGATCTTCTCGAGCACGAAGCCCAGAATAGCCCGCTCCGAGGTGTCGAGCTCCGCCTGTCCGAACGCGAGACGCTCGAGGAGCTTATAGTTGTCGCAGATCGCGATCTCAAGCGACGTCTCGGCGCGCTTGAAGAACTCGTGCGGCTGCTCTCCCCTGCCGGGCGAAAGCCCGCGGAAGCGCAGAACGTCGAGAAGTTTCGAGTAAACGAGCTCCGAGTTCTCGTCGCGGTGGAACGACTGAATTTGCTTGTCGGCGCGGTTTTTCAGCTTGACGTAAAGAATTATCGCCGCCGCTATCACCGCCGCGCCCGCGGCTATCCCCAATATCGTCAGAATATACGGCAAAACGTCCTTGAACGTAAGCCGCAGCTCATTCCCTGTTCCGTCGGAGCTTTCGGGGTTGACGATCGTCACCGAATTTTCGAAGCCCGACAAGCTTTCGGGAACGCTTGTCGGTGTACTCGAATTGACCTGCGAGCTTTCGGAGCTTGTCTCGGAAACAGGCGCGGAGCTTTCCGAAGCCGTTGAGTTCCCCGAAGCATCGGAGGTTGTCGAGGCTCCGCCGAAAATCGCGGAAGCGGTCGGGTCGAATGTAACCCAGCCCATTCCGTCAAGGTAAACCTCGCACCACGCGTGGAGGTCTTTGGAGCGCAGCGTCTGCATCTTCAGATCCGCGCTTGCGGCAAAGCCCGTGCAATACCGCGCGGGAATCCCCCACTCGCGCAGGATAAGCGTCATCGCGCTCGCGTAAAGCGCACAGTGACCGCTTTTCGTGTCGTTCAGAAAGCTCATCACGGGATTGCGCCTGTCAATTCTTGAATCAAGCGAGTAAGTATAATTGTCCTTCAGATACTGCGAAAGCGTCATCGCGCTGACATAACGATCCAGAAGCGTTTCCGCGTCCTTATTCTGACAGGCATACGACGATGTATTAAGCGCGAGGTCAATGTCCGATCGGCGCTGCTCATTCAGCCCGGACTGCTCAATAAACTCCTCAAGTGAGGGCTTGAGCTTCTCGGGAACGTCGAGGTAAGTATCGTGAACAAAATCTTTATATTTATCGTAATCGGCGTTTTTGTTTCCGCCAAAATCACTTTGCATATCCAAAAGCATATCGTCCCAACTATGTCCGTTGATGCTTTTGTCGTAAACGCGCAGCGCGGTAAGGAAATATCCAAGGTCGGTTTTGTTCGAGCCGTCGGTGTAGGTCGGGATAAGCGCGGTGTAGGAAAGCGTTTCGCCGGTCGCCTTATCGGATCCCCGCCGCGCGGCGTAGTCGCCGAAAAGCGAGTACTTGTTGCGCTCATAAGCGGAATAGCGGCTGTCATAGGCGGGCGTGAAAACAACGTCCGTGTCGCAGAGGTACTCGACGGAGATGTCGTTTTCGTGCATTGTCGCCCAGCCGATGGTGTCGTAATACGCGTACTGATCGAAGGCAAGCGCGCCGAGCACTTCATACTCTATCGGGAAATACTCGGAATTCAGATTGTTCCTGCGCCAGTAGCGCGGCTCGTCAACAACGGCGGACGACCACGTTTCGCCGTCGAAATCTATCCCGATGTCTCCGCGGAGATAAAGCGGCTTTACGCCGACGGATTTCGTCACGCGGAGGATCTCCTTCGTGCTGCGCGACGGCGACGTTAGCTGCATTCTCGTCTGCGCGCCGAAAATCGATGTTGTGGGGCTTACGAAATAATTCGCCTCGGGGCCGTTTTTGAACGGCGTATTGTTGTTGATGCTTGAGGAACCGCCGGGTTTCCCGATGCTCGCGAGCTTCTCGTAAAACGGCTGGTAGTTAATGCCCCTGCTGTCGCGGAAAACGCCGCTCACAATAAAGCCGACAAGCGTAAACATCGCCGCGGCGCTGATAATAGACGAGAAGTATTTCGAGTAGCGTAGCCCGCGCGCCGCCGTTCTCTCAACGACGCTCTGCGATGCGACCGCGGCGTTGAAGCGCCTGTCGTCCATCTGTATCTTCCGTCGATAGCCGCCGACTACGTAAACCTGGCGGATAGCCAAGCCGTCGCGATAATAAACCCCGACAGCGATAGCCCCCGCGTACAGCGCGATAAGCGGGATTATACGCGGGTCAAAACTCAGGCGCTCCGATGCCATAAGCGGCGCAAGCAGAATTACAAGCGACGCGAGCGACGGGAGAATATGCGGCTTTCCGATAAGCCCCGCAGCGGTTATCATCGAAAAAACGGCGCACAAAAGTGCGCTGCCGAATTTCGCTCCGTCAACGTAATCCATAAGATAAATGCCGCCCTGCTGTATCTGCTTCAGCGGGTGGACGGTGAGGGTCGTCGTGTCAAAAACCCGCCCGTTGAACTGCAGAATAAGCGCGTCCCAGAAATACGAGAATTTATCCCAGAACGCGTCCAAGCCCCAAAGGATAAGTACGCTCCCGACGACCGCGATAATGGGTATCGCTATGCGCCTTTTAACAAACGCGAAAACCGCCGAAAACCCCGCCGTGAACAGCACCGCCAAAAGCGACAGCGAAACGGCGTCCACGGGCATATCGTACTGCGAGAAAACGTATCCGATCGCGAAAAACGAAATCGCCGCCGCTATCAAAAAGCGCCCAAGCAGCGCCGCCACGGCGCCGTTTTCCGAACGGTAAAACCGATCGAAAACAAACGCCGTGGTTTGTCTGAAATTCTGTTCATTGGAAGAATTGTCTGTTTTTTTCATACGCAAAGATTATTGCTTCTCCGTGATGTTATAATGCTGCAAAGACTATCCGAAAATATGCATGCCGTGCTTCTTGAGGGAATCGTTTACGTAAGCGTAGCGCATATTCTCCCATTGCTCGTAGTTTCTGAACTCATTGAGCTTCACCGCCCCGCGTATTCTCACGATGCTCACCGAGAACGACGACGCGGAGGCGTTCCATATATCGTTAAGCTCCTTATGCGCTGCGTGGAGCGGCGCGATGTCGGCGGGCTTTGCCCTGCTTGGGCAAATCACACGCGTAAGCGGCTTCTCATCCGTTGTCGGAGTTGTTATCTCAACCCGCGAGAAGCAGTCCTCAATGCCCGAAGCGAGCGAGTTTTTAATATTAAAGATCTCGCAGATCTCATCGTAGCTCTTTTCCGAAAGATCTCCGACACAAATGTCAACGAGCACAAGCAGCTCGCGGATAAGGTCGACAACGCCGCTTTGCGCCGCCTTCAGCAAATCCGAGCGCTTGAACGCTAATTCCATTGTCTCCCGCGGAATTAAATTGAGCATTTTATCCAGCGCCGCACGGATCTCGGCGCTGTCCTCGGCAAACGGGTCAAACGCTTCTTTTACGCCAAAGCCGAGATACGGCGACTCCGCGCTCAAAATATCGCTTGTGTGCTCGGCAATGTAATCAAACGCCCACGAGCGCGAGCGCAAATTCTCCTCGGAGTACTTTTCAAGCTCCGCGGAAAGCCGCCTGTAGAAATCCTGCGCGATACTTCCCGTAGCC
>JAIDPG010000269.1 GCA_029062865.1 Oscillospiraceae bacterium | reverse complement strand
ATGCCGCGAGATAACCTACAAGGACTGCCTGAGAAAGCCGCTGAGAAGGATCGGGCGGTCGATCCTGAGGCTGTTCGCGCCGCTTATGTAAAAGCTCTCCCCCGCTGTTACGGCGGGGATTTTTCTGCGGTTCTGCCCTGCCGCAAATCGGAGTTTTAAAAAATTTCTAAAAAAGTGTAGTGAAACAAAATTTTTTTCGTGTATATAAGTGAAAGACGTTTTTCAAACAAAAAGACCGGAGGCGATGTTGTGGACGACAAGGAAATAGTGCGGCAGTTTTTCGAGCGTGACGAAAAGGCGCTCTCGGCGGTCGGCGAGAAATATAACAGCTATCTTATCAAAATTGCCGAAAGCATCACGTATTCTCACGAGGACGCGGAGGAGATAATAAACGACGTGCTTCTGAAGGCTTGGGAGCTTAACCCGCCGAACGAGCCCGAAAAGCTCGCGGCGTTCCTCGGGAAGCTGACGCGCAACGAGGCGATCTCGCGCCGCCGCTCGGCGCTTATGGAAAAGCGCGGAAGCGGCGAGGTTCCGCTTGTTATCGACGAAATGGCGGAGATAATCTCCGACGGCTCGAATATCGAACGCGAGCAGGAATACAAGGAGCTTATGAGCGAGATCAGTTCATTTATCAGAAAGCAGAAGCCGCTCAAGCGGGATATGTTTGTCTGCCGTTATTGGTACTGTATGAGCGTCCGCGAGCTTTCGGGGAAATTCGGCGTGACGGAGAGCAAGGTAACGGTAACGCTTTGCCGTTTGCGAGCTAAGCTGAAGAAACACTTGCAGGAAAGGGGTTATAATATATGAAAACAGAAAAGTTTTTTGAGGCGTTCACGGAGCTGGACGACGACCTTATTGAAAACGCTATACCAAAAGATCAGGATTACGACGTAGTTAAACCCGCTTTGAAAATTCACTCGTGGAAGCCCTGGGTCGCGGGCGCGGCTGTCGCGGCGGCGGCTGTCGGCGTTGTGTTTGCGGGCTTTAAGCTGTTTGGCGGCGAAAAGCCGGGCTTCGCGCCGGCGTTAGGCGACAGCAGCACCTTGACGGGGATTTACAGCGACGTCAGCTTTGACGCCTCCTGCTACTCGCATTTTATGGCGGACTGGGTCGTGTATGACACGCCGGAAGAGCTTGTGAACGCGGCGCAGATCATCTGCACGGGAAAGGTCACGGATATTTCGTTTGCGCTGCTTGACAATATGACAATGCGGGAGCGTTCGGACGACTTTTATGAGATGTGTTCGCTTTTCACGATTTACGAGGTCGAAACAACGGGGAGATTTAAGGGCGATGTGCCCGAAAAGCTGCGGTTCGCGGTTCGCGGCGGCTTGGAGGGCTACAAGGTCGAGGAGCAGCTTGCGCTCTCGGAAAAGCTGGGCGACAAGACTATTCTTGTAATGGATCATCACCCCGAAATAGAAATCGGCGAGGAATATCTGTTTATTCTGCATTGGGCTGATAACGGAACACCTACGATCATCAACAACACGCAGACCGCCTTTCCGCTTTCTGACCCGACATACAAAGACAGCTTTTCCAACGCGTCGGTCAATGATATTCTCAATTGCTTGAACGCGGGAGAGAACGATCATTATGTAGAGTTATCGATCACACACGACACTCAGATCATTTCGCTCTCCGATAATGATTTTAATGAGCTTACGGCGGCTGTTCAGGACGCGATGATTAACGACTGCAAGCCCGAGCTGCAGCTGCAAATGATGATCAGCGATCAGACCATTGAAGAATACGGCAAAACAGATTATGCGATCGATCTTGTGTTTAACGACATCGACGCGCCTCTCGCGGGCGGAGGCGACAACAAAAAGGCAAAGACGATCTGCCACGCGACGGTGCTTATCGGGGAAAACAGCAAAGCCTCGTATATAACCTACTCGTACACTTCAATAGGCTTGGACGGCTCGACCGAGCAGCAAAATGGCGGAACTTATCTCCTCGGTGAAAAATCCCGCGACGCTTTGCTGGCGGTGATAGATGCCTCGGAGCAAAGTCATAACAACGGCGTTTACGCTCCCGAATGTTTGTTCGATTACTTCATTACGGAAGCTATGCCGTGGGGCAAAACGAAGGACTTTACGCTTCCCGAATATCCCGACGTTACGTTCAGGTGGAGCAGCGAGAAGATCACGGCGGTGAAGAACGGCAAGGAAACGGAGCTGTTCTGGGGTATGCCCGTTTGGGGCGTGTATCTCGCCGATCTTAACGGCGACGGCAAGCGCGAGATCTGTTCAACCGCAAGTATGGGCTCGGGAATGATTGATGAGCGCGTTTACGTGTTCGACTACGCAAACGGAAAGCTCTATGAGCTTCAAGACCGCTTCGTGAACAATTTCACTCTGAGGTTTCATGACGGCGTTCTTATGTATGTAAAAACTCCGGAGGGCTCGGCAGGAAATGAAATCTCCAATCCGCTGACACTCGACATTATGTCCAAGGTGCCTTCTACGGCTTGGAACCAGCCCGACACGACTTCTCACCACGATGAACCCGAGCACACCACTGTTAGTCCAACTCCGACTACTACGGGAACACATCACTCCGAGCATGACGAAACACATCACTAAACAAAATCCCCCTTTAGTAAGGTAGCCTTACAGACGTTTTTAAGGGTCGAGCGAAAACTGCTCGACCCTTTGTTTTCTATGGGACGTAATGAAAAAGGCGGGGGATTATTTTAGTTTGATTTGATTTTTCCCGTGACAAAGAAAACCGCGAACGCCGCTATATTCACGCAGACTATGCTCGCGCCGCACGGGGTGTCGGCGGCATAGCTGATAAACATTCCGATAATGAAAGTCACTACCGAAATTGCCGCGGAGCAGAGCGTCACGCTTTTGAAGCTCTTGAACACGCGCATTGACGAAAGCGCGGGGAAAATGATAAGGCTTGAGATAAGCATACTCCCCATAAGCCGCATACCTATTACGATAGTTACCGCCGTGAGCAGCGCTATCAGCATATTGTAAAGATTGACGTTTATGCCCGTCGCTTTGGCAAAGCTCTCGTCAAAGGTTATCGCGAATATCTTTGTGTAGAAGAAAATGAACATCAGCAGCACGGCGAGCGTCAAAATCACGCTTATCACCACATCGCCGCGGCTCACCGAGATGATGCTGCCGAAAAGATAGCTGTTGATGTCGATGTTCATTCCGCGCGACATTGAGACCGCCATAACGCCGATAGCGAGCGCGCCCGTTGAGATAAGCGCGATAGCCGCGTCGCCTTTGATCTTGCTGTTTGAGGACAGCCGCAGCAGCAGAAACGCCGCGAGTATAACCACGGGAATGGCGACCGCCATAGGAGCTAAATTCATCACGGCGGCGACGGCGAGAGCGCCGAAGCCTACGTGCGAAAGCCCATCGCCGATCATCGAAAAGCGCTTCAGCACAAGGCTCACGCCGAGAAGCGCCGCACAAAGGGAAACTAAAATCCCGACGATAAGCGCTCGGACTAAAATCGGCGCGGAGAACATTTCCCGAAGAATTTCAAGCATTTTTCGCGCCTCCTTTCAGAAAATCGGAAGCGCCGCTTTCGAGGAACTCCGAAACATCGCCGAAGAAGCTGTCGCTCTCGGTAAGGCAGAGGATATGCGACGCGTATTTCAGCGCGGACTGCATATCGTGCGTTACCATTACAATAGTCACGCCGCTTTTGTTTATCCCGGCGATAAGCTCGTAAAGCTCTGCCGTGACCATAGGGTCAAGCCCCGTGACGGGCTCGTCGAGGAGCAGCAGTTTTTTTGTAGCGCAAAGCGCCCTCGCGAGCAGAACGCGCTGCTGTTGTCCGCCTGAAAGCTCGCGGTAGCTGCGGCTTTTGAGCTCCGTTATTCCAAGCCGCTCAATGTTTTCAAGCGCGGCTTTGCGCTCCTTTGTTGAGTAGAACGGGCGAAGTCCTCTTGAATTCAGGCAGCCGGAGATCACAACCTCGAAAACGCTTGCCGGGAAATCGCGCTGGGCGCTGGTCTGCTGCGGAAGATAGCCGATCTCCTTTTGAAGAAGCCCGTCGCCGAACTCTATCAAGCCGCTTTCGGGCTTTTTGAGCCCAAGCAGAGCCTTTACAAGCGTGGATTTCCCCGAGCCGTTCTCCCCGACTATGCAGAGATAATCCCCGCTCGCGACCTCGAAGCTGAGGTTTTCTATAACTGTCATATTCTCATACGACAGCGTGAGATTTTCGGTTTTGATAAGTGCCATTGAATCTATCCCTCTCTTTGTTTCCCCCGCCGAAGGCGGGGGAAACAAAGTTTCTCGTCTTTCTAACCTGTTTTTAATTTTACTGCGAATACTGTAAATTATAAAGAAATTTCTCGTAATCCGCGACGTAATAACGAATATTCGTTCTTCCCTTTTGGATTATCGTGAAGCCCTCGCCTTCGAGCTGCTTTTTCTGCGCTTCTGCGCCGCCGGGGTATTTCGGGTTCAACTCGCCGTTAGCTTTGAGCGTTCTCCAATAGGGAGTTTTGTCTGTTTCTCTTTGAAAGCTCGCCCATGCGGCTATCGAGCAGAAAATCCCCGCCGTTATCGGGTCGGTGAAGTCCGCGTCGTTCCGCGCCGCGAAATACGCGCGGATATCGCCCACCGCAATGACCTTTCCCTTTGGAACGCGCCGCATTACCGCGTCATAGTCAATAGGCGGCGCGAAGAACATTCGCTTCCCGCCGTATTTCTCGATGCTCTTTTCGTCGGTTATCTCGACGATTTTCGGCATATCCTTGGGGGCGTTTAACATCGCGTTGAAGTCTTTTTTGTTTTCATTAGCCATAATTCAACACCTCCGCGCTTATTATAGCGCGTTTTTATCACAAATGCAATGAGACGGTTTTATTTTTATACTAAATAAGTCCATATTCTTTATACTTTTCAAGCATCAT
>JAIDPG010000268.1 GCA_029062865.1 Oscillospiraceae bacterium | reverse complement strand
CATAGCCATTGCGTGTTATAATTATTATACAATAAATCTTCACAAATTGCAAGTGTTTTTGTGAAATTTTTCATATAAATTTCAAAAAGGGGTTGATTTTCGCTCTTGATAGGTGTATAATTATTATGAGGAATTATGGATACATGCAATTCGGAGCGAATGCAAAACCGCGATTCCTCCCGCACGCGGCGGGGAGAACCCTATAAGAGGTGTCGAATAATGAAAACCTGTTATTCGATAATTATAACGACGCTCCCCGAGAATGAATGTACGCCCGATGCCTCGTATCTGGTTTATGCCCCCAATTTTGAGATCAACACCGAGGGGCGGGATCTTTCAGACACTTTTGATATGGCGCGGGAGGCTATCGAGCTTTGCGGAGTTACTATCGAGGACGAAAAGCGTGTGCTCCCGAAACCGTCCGATATTTCCGATATAAAATGCGGCGGCGAGCTGAAGCTCCTCGTGGACGTTGATTTCAACGCCTACCGCAACAAGCTCCGCGGAACTATCGTAAAGAGAAGCTGCAAAATTCCGATGTGGCTTAGCGACCGCGCGGAGCAGACGGGGACAGACCTTTCGCTGGTTTTGCAGAACGCGCTTATGGAGCAGCTAAACATAAAACAAGAGGACTGATATTATGATTATTTTACCGCAGCAAGTCACCGAGGCGCTTAATATCCTCGAGGACGCGGGGTTTGAGGCTTATGTTGTCGGGGAGTGCGTCCGCGAGATGATTCTGGGGCGCTCGCCACAGGACTTCGACATTGTGACGAACGCTGAAATCAACGACATAATGTTCGCGTTTCGGGATTATCGCATCTCCGACGAGGGCATGGGACGAGGCGAGATTTTGGTGACGATTCTCGGAATGGTCATCGCCGTGTCGCCGTATCGCCGCGAGGTCGTCGGGAACCGCGTGATGTACGCCGAGGATCTGGATACCGATCTCTCGCGCCGCGGCTTTACGATGAACGCTATGGCGTTCTCTCCGAAAACGGGGCTTATCGACCCGTATGATGGCAAAAGCGCCCTCACTGGAGGGGAAAGCAAGCTGGTCGTCGCTATCGGCGAGAACGTTACGGTGAACGTAAAGACGGGCGGCGTGCCCGTCGCGGAGACGATCTACGATATGACAAAGAGCTTCTCGAGCTGTCCGTCAAGGCTGCTTGAGGCAATTCGCTACTGCTCGGAGGACGAGTACGAGATAGAGGAGCAGACGCGCAGCTGTATGCGCGCGAACGTCGCGTGCTTCGACTACGCCGAGCCCGATTCTGTCCGCGAGGAGCTGCAGCGCATTGTAATGGGAAAATTCGCGGCGCGGGCTTTGGAAAACAACGTTGATATTCTCAAATACATTCTCCCCGAGATAGAGCCGTGCGTCGAGTGCGATCAGCGCTCGCCGTGGCATGATTTCACCGTTTGGGTTCACATCTGCAAGGCGGTCGGGTATTCATTGCCCGAGCCCTCAATTCGCTTCGCCATGCTGTTCCACGACCTCGGCAAGCCCGACTGTATGTCGCTGGATAAAACGGGGCGCGGGCATTTCAAGGGTCACGGAGAGCGAGGGCGGCTGCTCGCCGAGGGTATTATGCGCCGCCTCAGCTTCCCGAAGAACTTAAGCGACGAAATAAGCTGGCTAGTGTTCCACCATGACGTGCCGATCCCCGAGGAGCGCAAGGAGCTGAAGGCGCTTATCCGCGACCTCGGCGCGCAGGATCTGAAAAACTTATTGCAATGCGAGATCGCCGACAGCCGCGCGAGGAAGCACGACAGCGAGCCGCCCGACACGATTCGGCTGCGCAAATCGCTCGCGGACTTAAACGAGATCATCTCCACGGGCGAGTGCTACGAGATAAGCCAGCTTGCCGTTACAAAGCGGGAGCTGCTCGACAGAAATCTCGCGCGGAGCGACAAGGAGGCGGAGCAGCTTTTGAACGCGCTGTTCGATATTGTCCTTGACAAGCCGTCGTTCAACAATCGTCTGATGCTTATCGACATCGCCGAGAAAAGCAAGTCAAAGCTCGAACAGATAGAAGCGGACAAGCGCCGCCTCGAAGAGGAAAAGGCGGAGCGCGAGCGTGTTAAGCGCGCCAAAGGCAGACGCGCCGAGCCTATTTTCTCAAAGAAAAAGAAGCCATGAAGCTGCTGCTGAACTTTCTGTACAGCCGCCGCCGTATCATCGCGGTGATCTTGACGGTTATGGCGGTGTTTGTGCTGTTTTTGGTTTTGTACGGCGTTCCCGCGGAGGCGGTTTTATACGCCGTCCTGATAAGCGGCGCGATAACCTTTGCCGCGGCGGTCGGAGATTTTCTGAAATTCCGGGCGCGGTGCCGCTTGCTTTCGGAGCTTCAAAGCGAGGTTTTGTACACGCTCGAACACCTTCCCTCTCCGGACAGCGAGCTCGAAAGCGGCTATCACGAGCTGCTTGAAACGCTGTTTATGGAGAAGAGCGCCGTCATCTCAAAAGCCGACAAGCGCTATGAGGATTCGTCGGATTATTTCGCGATGTGGGCGCACAGGATAAAAACGCCGATAACCGCGATGAGCCTCGCTTTACAGGGGCTTGATTTCCCCGAAAAGGAGGAGCTCGCGGAGGATTTGCAGAGCATTGAGCAGTACGTCGAAATGGCGCTTTGCTACGTTCATCTTGACGGCGACGAAAACGATTTTGTGATCCAAAAGCACTCGCTCGACGAGATAGTTAAGCAAGCCGTGCGCAAGTTTTCGCGGCAGTTTATCAGGCGGAAGCTCGCGTTGGTTTACGAACCGCTGGAGATCGACGTTCTGACCGACGAAAAGCTGCTCGCGTTCGTTATCTGCCAGCTTATCTCCAACGCGCTGAAATACACGAAGCAGGGCAGCGTCA
>JAIDPG010000267.1 GCA_029062865.1 Oscillospiraceae bacterium | reverse complement strand
TGGAGCGGATTACGAGGCTCGAACTCGCTACCTCCACCTTGGCAAGGTGGCGCTCTACCAGATGAGCTAAATCCGCGAAAATGGCGACCCGGAAGAGACTCGAACTCTCGACCTCCGCCGTGACAGGGCGGCGTTCTAACCAACTGAACTACCGGGCCGGACTCCGTACTCTCCTGACCGACCCCCGATATTTCGGACATCTATCAAAAAGAGCAACGGACGGAATTCGGCAAAAGCCGATGGTGGAAGTTATAGGGCTCGAACCTATGACCCTCTGCTTGTAAGGCAGATGCTCTCCCAGCTGAGCTAAACTTCCGAAACGCTGAAAATAATCGAATATTCTCAACAACAGTAATATTTTACACCTTTTTGCCGGGCTTGTCAAGGGGGTTTTCTAAACTTTTTTAAATTTATGTTTATTTTGACGAATAACACTCCAAGTATAGCGGTTTTGTTAAAAATCAAATCAACATAGTGCACAAAAAACAAAAACCTATTGAATTCCTATAGTTAGTGTGGTATAATGTGATAAAGAGGACTTTTATATTTTTCTTCCCCGCCCCCGGCGGGGGAAGAAAAAGTGGTATTCGTTCCTGCGGCGGGGAAGCACACGGGTGTTGCATAAACCCTGTATCCGGCGGGGAATGCCTCAAAAATCACGTTGGGGGTGTTTGAATGAAGATCTCGACAAAAGGAAGATATGCTTTGCGAATGATGCTCGATCTCGCCGTGCATCAGGGTGAGGGCTGCGTGGCGTTGAAGGACATCGCGGCGCGGCAGGGGATATCGAAAAAGTATCTCGAGCAGATAGTTCCGCTGCTGAACAAGGCGGAGCTGTTGATAACCAGCCGCGGCTATCAGGGCGGATATTCGCTGTCAAAGCCGCCCGAGCAGTACACGGTCGGAGAGATCCTCCGTGTGACGGAGGGAAGCCTCTCGCCCGTAGCGTGCCTGCAATACAAGGAAAACACCTGCCCGCGCAGGGGCGAGTGCGCGACGCTCCCCGTATGGGAGGGCCTTTATAAGGCGATTACGGACTACCTCGACGGAATTACGCTCCGCGATATTATGGAAAACTCTGCGGGCGGCGGGGATTATTGTATTTGATTTTTATTTTAGAGAGGAATTACAGATGATCAAGGACATTCAAGAGCAGATCTTAAAGCTGAAAAAAGAGCGTGACGTGTGCGTTCTGGCGCATTGCTATCAGACGCACGATATTCTGGAAATCGCGGATTACGTCGGGGACAGCTTCGGGCTTGCGCAGCAGGCGGCGAAAACTCCGAACAAAAACGTGATGATGTGCGGAGTGCGCTTTATGGCGGAGACCGTGAAGATACTCTGCCCCGAAAAGCGCGTGCTGCTCCCGGAGCCCGAGGCGGGCTGCCCTATGGCGGAGCAATTAGACCGCGAAATGTTGTTGCAGCTAAAACAAAAATATCCCGACCATGCCGTCGCGGCTTACATCAACACGACCGCAGAGCTCAAAACGC
>JAIDPG010000266.1 GCA_029062865.1 Oscillospiraceae bacterium | reverse complement strand
TCCTCGAGCTCCTCTTCCCCCTCTCCCTCCACCCCCTTTGCCCGCTTTTTCTCGGGGTTTTGGGCGGCGAGGTTGACTTGTCGCGGGTTAGCGGTGGCGCAACTGCCGCTTTGATGTTGACAGGTTTTTGATGCTCTGTTCCCACGGCAACGCACGCAGCGAGCGGAGCAGCGGTGAGGGAATTTTGAAATTTTAAATTAAAATCAAGGCGTATCGCGAACAGCAGCATAACAAGACCGCATTAAAGGCGCGTTCCGAGCCTATTCGCGTACCCCCGGACACGTGTAGCGAAAAAAGCGCCTGCTAAGGTGGAGTGGAGCGAAGCGGAACGGAACCTTAGCAGGCGGCTAGCGCAGTCCGCGCGAAGCGCGGACGGAGCGCTTTTTCGCGACTTTTAAATAAACCCAACACGCGCAGTGCTTGGGGGGAAGTCAAAATTACACTTACAAATAAAATTCAGGAGGATAAATTAACATGAGCGAAGTAAGAGATTTGAATTTGTGGGAAAGCGGCGCTCGGAAAATCGAGTGGGTCAAGCGCAATATGCCGCTGCTTAACGGGATTGAGAAGGAGTTCGCGGCGAGCAAGCCTTTCGCGGGCTTAAAGGTCGCGCTTTCCGTGCATCTGGAGGCTAAGACGGCTTATTTGTGCAAGGTGCTCGCGGCGGGCGGCGCGGAGATGTTCGTGACGGGCTCGAACCCGCTGTCTACGCAGGACGACGTTGCGGCGGCGCTCGTGCACGACGGACTGAACGTGTTCGCTTGGTACAGCTCCACCGAGGAGGAGTATTTCGCGCATATCGCGAAGGTAATCGACGCGGGTCCGAACGTGATAATCGACGACGGCGGCGATCTGGTGAATTATATTCACAACGAGCGTCCCGACTTGATTCCGAACGTGCTCGGCGGCTGCGAAGAAACGACGACGGGCATTATCCGTCTGATTGCGATGGATAAGGCAAAGGCGCTGAAATTCCCGATGGTGCTTGTAAACGACGCGGACTGCAAGCATTTGTTCGATAACCGCTACGGCACTGGGCAGTCCGTATGGGACGGCATCAACCGCACGACGAACCTTATCGTCGCGGGGAAGCAGGTCGTTGTGGCGGGCTATGGCTGGTGTGGAAAGGGCGTTGCTATGCGCGCTAAGGGTTTGGGCGCGGAGGTCATCGTCACCGAGATCGACCCGATCAAGGCGATGGAAGCGGTTATGGACGGCTTTAAGGTTATGCCGATGCGCGAGGCTGCGAAAATCGGCGACTTTTTCGTTACCGTTACGGGCTGCGCCGACGTTATCGGCGAGGAAGCGTTCAACAATATGAAGGACGGCGCTATTTGCTGCAACGCGGGGCATTTCGACGTTGAGGTGAATATGGCGAAGCTCCGCGAGATCTCGGAGAGCAGCTACCTCGCGCGGAACAACATTATGGGCTACAAGCTCAAAAACGGCAACACCGTGTTCGTTATCGCCGAGGGCAGACTTGTAAACCTCGCGGCGGGCGACGGTCACCCGGCGGAAATTATGGATATGAGCTTCGCTATCCAGGCGCTCTCCGCGGAGTATATCGCGAAGAACTCGGACAAGCTCAAGGCGGCTGAGAATATGACGGTGAACGTCCCGAAGGAGATCGACCGCAAGGTTGCGGAAAGAAAGCTTGCGGCGTGGGGATTTGAGATAGACAAGCTCACCGCGGAGCAGGAGAAGTATCTCGGAAGCTGGGAAGTTTGATAGTTGTTTGTATAATAGTAGTTAGTATTTAGTTTTTCGGACGCTAAAAGCAACATACCGGCGACAAGTGAATTTCAAAAAATGTCAGCCGTAGTGGAGCAAAGCGGAACGTAGGCTGACGAGATTTTGAAATTCCTTTAAAATGAAAGATTTGATTTTATTCTCCGACCTTGACGGCACGCTGATTTTTTCGGCGAAGCGAAAACAGGTCGGGGATATTGTTGTCGAACGCAAGGACGGCGCGGAGATCTCCTGCGTCACGGCGCGGCAGGCGGAGCTTTTCCCGCGGCTTTCCAACGTCATTCCCGTGACGACGCGGAGTATTGAACAGTATAAGCGCATTGAATTCGCGAGGCTCGGCTTCTCGCCGAAGTACGCACTTTGCGATAACGGCGGCACGCTGCTGATAGACGGCGAGCCCGATGCGGAGTGGTCGGAGTGGTCGCGGGAAATCATTCGGGAATGTTCGGATGAGCTCTCGCTGTTTCGGGAGCTATTGGAGCGCGACCCTCGGCGGAGCTTTGAGGTGCGGCTTGTCGACGAGCTGTTTTTGTTCACGAAAAGACGCAAGCCCGACGAAACGCTTAAATATATCGGTGAGGGCGAATTGTGCGAGTGCTTTTTCACGGGAGAAAAGGTCTACGTTATTCCGAAAAAGCTGAACAAGGGCGAAGCCGTGAAGCGCCTGGCAAAGCGGCTCGGGCTGTCGGAATTCGCGGCGGCGGGCGACAGTCTTATGGACGTTTCTATGCTGAACGCCGCGAATATAGCGATCTTCCCCGAGGACATTTCCGAAGTTGTTACGGTGCGGGATTCACTCCCGTGCGGGGAACTTCCGAAGGACTTTCGCCCGAAATACCCGAGAACAAGGCTCGCCAAGCCGCGCGAGGGGTTTCCCGAATTCGTGACGGAGTTCGCATTAAATCAGCAGCGCTTTGGCGACGCATAAATTTTAACAAACCAATCCGCCGCAACGCCTCCAGAC
>JAIDPG010000265.1 GCA_029062865.1 Oscillospiraceae bacterium | reverse complement strand
TAAAGATATTATTATTGATTGCGATGGGGTGGATTTAGGTCTGGACAAAATAATTGACAGAAAACGTGTTATAAATTTTGATTTAAACGTATAAGCAAATAATTAAAACAAGCCCGAAAGCAGTTACGTAAACTACTTTCGGGCATTACTTCTATATGCGTATTCTCCTCAAAGAAGCGCGTTTTTAACTAATTACTAATAACTATTAAACTAAAAACTATCAGTGGTGGAACAGGCGAATCCCCGTAAACGCCATTGCGATGCCGTATTTGTCGCAGGTCTCGATTACGTTGTCGTCGCGGATAGAGCCGCCGGGCTGGGCGATAAACTCAACGCCGCTCTTGTGGGCGCGCTCGATGTTGTCTCCGAACGGGAAGAACGCGTCCGAGCCGAGCGCAACGCCCTTCATCGTGTCGAGCCACTTTCTCTTCTCCTCACGCGTGAACACCTCGGGCTTTACCTTGAAAATGCGCTGCCACTCGCCCTCGGCAAGCACGTCCATATAGTCCTCGCCGATGTAGAGGTCGATAGCGTTGTCGCGGTCGGCGCGGCGAATGTCGTCGACAAACTGCAGGTTCATAACCGTCGGCGACTGGCGCAGATACCAGTTGTCCGCCTTTGTTCCCGCAAGGCGAGTGCAGTGAATTCTGCTCTGCTGACCCGCGCCGATGCCGATAGCCTGCCCGCCGCACGCGTAGGCAACGGAGTTGGACTGTGTGTATTTCAGCGTTATCATCGCTATCGCGAGGTCGTGAATGGCGCTCGTCGGGATCTCCTTGTTCTTTGTCGGACGGTTCGCGAAGAGCTCGTCGTTGATAACCAACTCGTTTCTCCCCTGCTCGAACGTGATTCCGTAAACCTGCTTGCGCTCGATCGCGGCGGGAGTGTAGCTCTCGTCAATTTTGATGATGTTGTAAGTTCCCTTGCGCTTGGACTTGAGAATTTCCAGCGCCTCCGGCTCATAATCGGGCGCGATAACTCCGTCCGAGACCTCGCGCTGAATTATCTTAGCCGTAGGAACATCGCACTTATCGGAAAGCGCGATGAAGTCTCCGTAGCTCGACATTCTGTCCGCGCCGCGCGCTCTCGCGTAAGCGCACGCCAGCGGAGAGAGCTCGCCGAGGTCGTCCACCCAGTAGATCTTCGCGAGCGTTTCCGTCAGCGGAAGCCCGATAGCCGCGCCCGCGGGGGAAACGTGCTTAAAGGAAGTCGCCGCGGGATAGCCCGTCGCGGCTTTAAGCTCCTTGACAAGCTGCCAGCCGTTGAACGCGTCCATAAAGTTGATGTAGCCGGGCTTGCCGTTCAGCACCTCGATAGGCAAGTCCGCGCCGCCCTCCATAAAAATGCGCGACGGCTTTTGATTGGGGTTGCAGCCGTATTTCAGTTCCAGTTCGTTCATAATGATCCTCCTGTTATCAGCCGCGAATAAACGCGGGTATTTTTTCCTTGACAAACCTCTTTGAATATGCTATAATCCTATTAAAGGACAAAGAAAAGAGGTGAACTATATGTCACAAAAATCTTTGACCGTCGGCGATGTTATGGATAATATAAGTTATCTCGAGCGCATAAAAGCCACGGTAGACGAAGAAGAAAAAGCAAAAATCGATGAGCTTATAGAAAAGCTGAAGGGAATGGAAACAAGGTCGTAAACCGTCAAGATTTTCAAGGTGTGAAGCCTATGCTTTACGCCTTTTCTTTTTTGGCAGCCAACGGTCAGATGTGACCTCTATGCCAAACGCCTTCCTTTTCCGTACCATAGCTGAACGCGTCCACGAGCCACGTATCGCCGCTCGGAACAAGCGTGAACCTATGCATAAAACGCACCGACGAGTGATTGGTGAAACGGAACTCCACGACCGCCTTTTTCGCGGTCTCCATTGAGAACGTTCCGCGACAGTCCTCGGGATCGTCAATGTAGCCGTACATCGGCACATCGGAAAACGACCTCACACAGCCCTTTTTCCTGAGTTTTTCGGTACATCTCGGCTCGGCGATCCTCTTGCATTCCTCGCGGTAATCCGCCCAGAGAGCGTCATACTCATTGGATATCTCCGCGGCGGTAAGCTCCTTTTTGCGGATCCTTGTTTGCAGATTGCTGTCGCGCTTAAAGACCGCTCGCTCAACCTCGTTCATAAGCCGAAGCAGCTCCAGCAGACAGTCAACGACCTCGTCCTGCATGTCCTTGAATTTGTCGAACGCCTCGTTGATTAACTCCATTTTTTTACCTCAATCAAAGTCGATGTAAATAAAATGCTTCCCGCAGTGCAGGCACTTGAAAAGATACCCATTGTCTATCTTCAAATGCTCCTTTGCGTCCTCGAAATCAACTCCGCAGATATCCTCGCGGTAGGTTTCCTCGATCTCATCGGTGAGCCCGTCGTTTTCGAGATCCTCCCAAGTCGGATAGCCGAGAAACGCGCAGTAATCGTCGCAGTGCGCGAGCCAGTATTCCTGCTGCCAGCCGCAGTAGCCGGGCGTGCGGCGGATAAGCTCGTCGAGCTTTGCGGGGTCGCTAACCGCGTCCGTGCTTTCGCTGTCCTGGAACTCGCCGTCAAACTTCTCGGAAGCCGCTCCGCTTGCGATACATTCGGGGCAGAGATACTCCACCTCCTCCACCGAATAAAACGGGTTTGTGTAATAAACGCCTGTCTGCTTGCCGCAGCAGTCGCAGGTAACGGTTTCGTCGTTCCGAAACGCCCCCGTTTTCAAGGGGTCGGGGTGATACTTGAAATTGTATTCGCTCATAATTTAGTGTGCTCCTCTCTATCTGATACCGTCGGAATACCAGCCGGTCTCGCCCTCAAAGCCGTAGTAAACCTCGCTAAGCAGCCATTTGCCGTCTACGTCCTTGAAAACGAATTTGTGCTTTTTATTTACGCCGTGCTTGAAATGCGTTTCAACAACGGCTTTTTTGGCGGACTTCATTATGAAATTCACCCTGCACTCGCCGTCGATATACCCGTACTTCTGCGGACTTCCGAAGGAGCCGCCGCAATTCTTCGAGAGATTTTCCGCGCAATGCGGCTTCACAAGCTCGGTCAGGCGTTCCTTATATTCCGCCCAGAGCGCTTTGTCCTCGGCGGTAAATTCGTGTTCCCTGCCCTGCTGCTTCTTTTTCTCGTTAAGCTCTTCATTGCGCTCATAGACTTCCTTTTCAAGCGCGTTAATCTGCCTTAACAAGTCGAACAGCGGCTCGCATATCTCCGCCTGCTTTTCCTTGAATTTCTCGTTTGCCTCGTTGATTATCTCCATAACTGCTCCTTAAAGCTCCGTATAATACCATTTGCGCTCGTTCTCGTTACCGTTGTAGACTGCGTCAACAAGCCATTTCCCACCAACGAACTTCATCACGAACCTGTGCTTTTTCTCTTGCGAGCCCTCGCGGTAATGCGTTACCACTTCCGCCGTGTCGGCTTTTTTCATCGTGAGATCAACGGTATATTCGCCCTTGATATACGCGTACTCGGCGGTCTGACCGATACTCCCCGGGTGCTTTAGCGCAAGCTCCTTTTCGGTGCAATTCCCCGCGATTGCTTCGGCGTATTCCCGGCTGCATTTTTCGAGGATCTCCGACAGTCCCACGCTCTTTTGCGCGAGCGTCAGCTGCTTTTGCTCCAGCCTTTGAAGCCGCAGCACGGCGCGTTCCTGAACGGGCAGCAGCTCCCCGAGAAGCCCGAAAAGCGCCGAGATGATCGCGTCCGCGTTTCCCTCGTATTTCTTCGGAGTTTTTATGAAATTGATCTCCATAGATCACTTATTTTTATTGACGATACGGCTCTCGAACTTGCCGGTTTCGATGTCGATATAGCGCGTGAACAGCGAGACCTTGTTGTCCGCGTTTAGGTTGCTCCAGACAAATTCCGTGAACTCGTCAAGACTCATATCGGGGATAACAACGTCCTTCGGCTCGCCCTCGAAGCTCGGAAGTCTGCCATTTGCTTCGTCGCCCGCGTAAGTATGAATAAAGCTTCCAACGCCGTCTTGCGGGTTTGAGTACGCGAACGTATAGCGCCGTGTGGATTTATCGTCGCCGTTCGCAGATTTCAATATCGACATCGCGTAGTTCATCGAGCCGTTGTCGAGATGCACGATGCCGGAAATTCTCGGCGTGAAATTCGGCGCGTCGTCCTCAAAAGTGCGCGTGCGAAGCGACTCCTCGAACGTCATCTGCTTGTCCATAAGCTCGTAGATCGTATCTGTCTGGTCGCCGTTTGTAACGATCGTCTTGTTCCCGAGAACGCGCACGGGAGCGTAGATTATCAAATGCGGGTCGGTCATTTTGCTTTCGTCGAACGCCTGCGTGCGAATTCCGTCGCCGTCCTCCACGAACACGCGGTTGCGGCTGTTTTCGCTGCGCCCCATAATAAAGTACGCGATAACGGCGTGCTTCGCCGTCTTGCCGATGACAATTCCTCTGCCATGGTAAGCGAGGGAATTTAACTCTTTGTCTAAAGTAATCATAAAAAATCCTCCTGATTTAAATTTAAATTTCAAAATCGCGTCACCGTATGCTCGCTCCGCGCTTCGCGCTCCGCTGCGCTACGCTGACGCGACCGGTCGACCTACGCTTCGCTCCGGTCGACACTTTTTGAAATTTATGTCTCCGCCGAGATGTTGCTGTTAATCGGGATATTATCTATATTATCCCAAGGGTTTTTATAAAAAAGCCTGTAAAGCTCTATTATCTCGTCCTTTGACGAGCTGTAGGTCACGCCATTGTACGTCACCTCGAAGTCCTTGAACTGTTCCTCTTCTTTGCGGTTGATGTCCGCGAACGCCATACCGTCTATCGAGCTTACGCTGTCGGGCAGGTCGATCTTCTTAAGCGATTTGCACCCATCAAAGATTAAAGCGCCAAGCTCCTCGACGCCCTCCGGGATAACGATCTCGGTAAGCTTTTCGCACCCGTTAAACGCGCCGTCGTTGATTACCCGAACGCTGCTCGGAAGCGTTATTTTCGTTATCTCTTTCTGGAACGCCAGCGAGTAATCTCCAATCTCCGTCACTCCGTCGGGGACGGTGATCTCCCCCGAGGTATCCCAGCAATCACGAACGATGTTGTTGTAAATCAGCAGATCGTTCGGGTAAAACTGCCTGAAAAGCTCGTCGTCGTAGCGAGAATAGCTCTTGCCGTTATGAACGATCACGATATCTTTGCTAGTCCAGACAAACGCGTCCTTATGCAGCCCGACAAGCGAGCTTGGAAGCGTTAGTTCCGTGAACATCGTCGATCTGAATGCGTCGCCGATATACTCCACGCCCTCGGGTATCTCGATAGTTTTCAGCGCCTCGCAGGCTTGAAACGCGTTGTCATCTATGACCTTGACGCCGCTGCCCATTCTCACCTGCTCAAGCGAATGTTGAAAAGCGAGAAGATAATTGCTCAGCACCGTCACGTTGTCCTCAATGTAAACCTTTTCGAGAGCGTATTCACCGCTGATGCTCATATCATCGCACGGAATGTTTATGTACTTTACCGGGGAGTAATACAGTGTGCAGCTTTTGGCAGAACGCGGGAAGATCACTTCCTCCGCTTGAAGCTCCACAAAGCTCACCTCAACAACGGGCTTTCCGTCGATCGTTTCGGGAACGCGCACGGCGTTTCCCGTGCCGAGGTAGTCCGTTACCTTTACGCCGCTTTCGTCGGCGAGCAGATGATACTCCAAATCGGCGGCGGGCGTTACGGGTATTTCGGGCAAAACCTCCCAGATTGTCAAGTCCTTGTCGGGAGTTTTGGCGATCTGCATTACGCGGTCGGGCGGTTGATTTTCAACGGGCTCATTTTCCGGAGCTTTTTCATTTTTGCACGCGGTGAGCGTTAAAGCTATCGTAATGCTAACGATAAGCGCCGTGATTTTCTTCTTCATTACAGCCTCCCAAGATAAACCGTCGTGAGGGTTTTAACCGCGGCTTTTCCGCCGCTCTCAAACTCGTCGAACGCCGCGCCGAGCTCCTCTGTAAAGCGCTCGTAATTCGGCTGTCCGGGCTTCGGCGCGTAGGAGCGCGACAGCGTTTCACCGATAAAGCTCTCCCTGTCGAAAACGCGCTCGCCCGAAAAGTCCGCGGTTTTCAGCTCGCTGAAATAGCCGCCACGCAGAAACCTGTCGCCCTCCTCCGCGGAGCGCTTCCCCGCGTGTCCTTGATTGATTATTAAATCAAGGCAGAATTTATTGCAGACCTCCATTTGCAGCTTGCCTAAGCCCTCCTCGTTATTTGTGCTGAACCAAATGACAGCGAGCTTGCCGCCCTCGGTGAGAATTCGGCGGCACTCGTTTTTGAAGCGCTCCGCGTCAAACCAATGGAACGCCTGCGCCGCCGTCACAAGCCCGAACGAGTGCTCCGCGAGCCCCGTGTCCTCGGCGGGGGCGTTCACGACCGTAATTCCCGCGATCTCGGAGAGCCTTTCGCGCATATCCGCGTTCGGCTCGACGGCGGTGACGCTCCACGGCTTCTTTAACAGGCAGCGTGTGAACTTCCCCGTCCCCGCGCCGATGTCCGCTACCGCTTCACAACGCGCGTTGTCGTAAAGAAAATCAATCAGCTCGTTGGGGTAGGACGGGCGGAATTTTTCGTATAAGTCCGCCTTGCCCGTGAATTTCTGTTCGTTCATTTAAGGCGCTCCTTCAGCTCTTCAAACCATTCCGGGAGATCGTCACCCGCTGCGGTGAGCCGTCCGCCACGATAATCCGCAACGCGAACAAAGCCGTTTTCGTTATCGAAAAGCACCGCCTCGTCCACAAGCGGAAGAATTCTCAGAAGATCGTCAAAGCGCTTTGCGAAGCGTCGGCGAACCGCGTCCTCGGGAATGTCGTGCCCGCCCTTGCGCACACGGTTTTTAATGCGCGACAGGCTCTCCTCAGCGGAGCTCAGCGCCACATAATACAAGTGCACGAAATAACCGTTTTCACGAGCCTCGGCGATAGTCCGCGCGGTCTTGTTGCCGGAAAGCGTAGTCTCTTGTGTGAAGTCATCGCCGCGGCTTATGCACTCGCGAATGAGCTTTACGGCTTCCCTGCCGCCCTCAAAATTCCCGCCGTGTCGCAAAGCGAGCTTGTCTGCGTCGACCAGCGTGCCGAAATCGTTTGTTACACTTGCAAGCACTCCCGCAAGCGTGCTTTTCCCGACGCCGTTCACGCCGCCCAGTATCGTAAATCGCTTCATATATCCCTCGCGTAATTCCACTTCTTTTTAAGCAGCTTCTCGTTCCAAGGGCTTACGCCGCGGAATTCCCCAACGTAAACGGGCACGTCGCCGTGGAGCGCTATTTCCATAACCTCGTCGGGCACTGGCGAAAGGCAGAGCTTCAGACTGAACGCTATCGGGCACTCCTCCTCGACAATATAAGTGTCGCGCTCGAACGTGAGAGCCGTCGGCGAGAGTATTTTTATCAGCTCCTCAACGGAGGAGTCCTCGTCGAAAACCACGTTGCCGAGGTCGAAATCGTTGTCCTCAATAAGCTCCGCGACATACTCCGCGAGCGCCTCAAAGCACTTGTAAAGCGCGGTGTGCTCCCGCAGATTTTCGGGGGTAATTTTTTCGATAAATTCCGCGCAGCGAACGGCGTAAACGCTGTCGTCGCCCTTAACGTGAAAACGGATCCCACAGCCGAAAAGCGGCAGGTTCACCTTACCCTCAAGCCAGCCGAAGAAATCCGTGTTTTCCTTTATCGAATAGTTGTTTTCGCGCAAATCTCTGCCGTTCAGCTCGAAGCTGTCAGAGCTTTTGCGATGTGTGTGTCCGTCTTTTCTTCCCATATCTTACACCTTATAATCCATTCACAAAATTCCACTCACGATTTGGGTCGAAATGATCCCACGCGCCGCAGCTCTCAAACGCCCCGAGATACACAAGCTTGCCGTCTAGTATCGTAAACTCCAGCCCGTGCTCCGACTCCCACGAGCAGTTGCACTCCACGTGAAATCCAATGCGCTCGTCCTCCGGCTCGTCAACTATAAGCATACTCGGAAAGATCTCCGACTTCAGCGCCTCGGCGGGGGTGTCCTTCGTTACCTCAATGCCCATTTCGTTCCAATCGTCCCATTCCTCGCCGCAAACTTCCTTGAAAAACAGGCAGTATTTTTTCGCCGCTTCCCAGAATTTCTTTATCGTCTCCTCGGGAAGAGCGTTGAGAGCCTCGGCGCATTTTTCGGCGTAGGCAACGTCCGCGCCCTCTTCGATCGATACCTCAATCTCCTCGCCGAACAGCTCCCAGCACATCATTCCCTCAATGCCGTATTCGCCCTCTTGAATATTCGTTATCATAGCAAGCCTTCCTCAATCGACATAAGCCTTGCCGTCCACTATCGAAATCCTGTCCTCGCAGAACAGCGAGACGGCCTTCGGCAGGAGCTTCCACTCCACGTTTTCCATTATTTTTTTCTGTAACGTTTCGGGGGTTTCGTCGTTCGCGACGTCCACCGTGCCTTGCAGGATTATCGCGCCCGCGTCGGCTTTTTCGTTGACGAAGTGAATAGTAGCGCCCGATACCTTCACGCCGTATTGCAGCGCGGCTTTGTGGACCTTCAGTCCATAAAAGCCCTCGCCGCAGAAGCTCGGGATAAGCGCCGGGTGAACGTTGATGATCTTGTACGGAAACGCCGATGTCACGCACTCGTCAAGTATCGTCATAAAGCCCGCGAGGACAATCAAATCCGCGTTTTGCTTTTTCAGCTCCGCGAGAATTTCCTCGCTGTAGGTCTTACTGTCGGGATAATTTTTCCGCGGAATTACAACGCTTGAAATTCCGTTTTGCTTCGCGCGTTCGAGAGCGTAGGCCTCGGGGTTGGAGCTTATCACGCACGTGATTTTCCCGCCCTTTATCTCGCCGCGCTTTTCCGCGTCGATAAGCGCCTGCAAATTCGTGCCGCCGCCCGACACAAGGACAACTATGTTTTTCATCACTTAAACCTTTCGCAGAATTGATCTATTTCATCGTTGATTTGACGAGACTGATTTTTCAGCGGGTCGACGAGCCGCAGCGTTTCGGCGTCCTCGCTTTTCGCGTCCCGCTTCATCAGCGCGAAGCACTTTTCGGTTTTTCCACCGCCGCAGCAAACGAAAAAGCCGATTTTCCTGCCCGTGAGATCGTTCTCCGTAAGGAACGTCCTTAAAGGCGGCGCGTATTTTGAAGCCCAGACGGGCGAGCCGAGTATTACGGCGTCGTAATCCGCCGCGTTGAATTCATACGGCAAAAGCGCGGGCTTTTCGCTGAACGTAGCGCTTTTCCCGCCCCAGAAGAACTTGCTGACATTCCCCGTCGGGTACGCCTTTACGCATCTTAATTCGATAAGCTCGGCGCCCAGCTTCTCGGCGATCTTCTCCGCGACAAGCTTAGTGTTGCCCTCAAGCGAATAGTATACGACTGCTGTTTTCATAAAATAGTCCTCCGCGTTAATAGGCTGTTAATAAGTATGCGTCATCTCAATAAGCGTGAAGTCGTTTTCCGTGCGCTCGGAGAGCGGCTTTTTCTCGGGCTTGTATTCCGCGAAAAGCACAAAGCTCTTTACCGTCAGCTTGCAGTAATTCCCGAACATATCCTTGCCCTTTTTCACAGCGGAGAGCCAGTCCTCGCCGTTTATCGTCAGCTTTCCGGGGAAGTTGCTTTTCGGCGTGTGGACGGCGGTTTTCTTTGAGTTGTTGAACAC
>JAIDPG010000264.1 GCA_029062865.1 Oscillospiraceae bacterium | reverse complement strand
TCGAAGACCTATTTTTATGTTCCCGACGTCGACAAAATTGAAAATTTTTCAATATTATTCGGCATGCCGATCGAGGATAAGGAGAAGCTGCTTCTCGAAACCGCCGACTGGGTAATGCCGGGGGTGTCCAACGAAAATGATATTCTCTATTTCTCATACGACTCCGAAGATAATCGCGTTTATACTCCGTACTCAGACTGCAAGGACGACCTGCAGCGAGGCGACAACCTTGGGCTTTTTTGCAGGAACGACAAATTGGATGTGTCGATAAATATTCCCGGAAACTGGCTTTATGCCACGAACAACGCGGTTGACGATCTGGTGAGCACTTCAAAAGGCACACCGCGTTTTATTGACAATCAAGACCCCGCGGAGGAATATGATCATCTTGCGGGAGACACCCTCAACGATGTTCGTGTGGAGCTTCAGGACGGAGATATGCTCGTGTCCGACGCTATTGAATTTTTGCAATCGAATTTCGAAAATTCCCCGCTGAATGTCGACAGACTAAAGCTTGTGCCTCGAAAAACGGGAGTGTATAACGTTGGAGAAAAGTACGGCGTATGGACGGATTTTCTACAGGAATACAACGGGGTTTTGCTCGATTATCATATTTATGGTCTCGATCTTGAAACCGAGGATTTTGAGAGGAAAAAAGATCGCGCTTACATAGGCATGGCAATGGTCTGGAAAAATCAAACCGATCAGCTTTACGGAGCGAATATGATCACCGAGGTAAAGCCCTCCGGCGACAGCTTTGAGAAATTTGTTTCGCTTGAGAGCTTTATTTCAACGATGTCCGAAAAGCTTACGGGGAGAAGCCAATTCGCAATTGACACCGTGGAGCTTCTTTATGAGGTCGACAACATTCTCCCCGACAATTATTCGGAGCTGTCCGAGGAGGAAAAAGCAATGCTCCGCCATACGGGTCTTTTCTGTCACCCGATGTGGGTCGCGTACCTCTCAAACAGTAGGATAACGGACTCTCCGCAGATGTGCGTCACGGCGGACGCGGTAACGGGAGAATTCAATCTTTACAGCTCTTTCCCCGACTGAATTAGATTATCACGAAAGGAGTTCACGATGTTCAAGAAAATTGTATGTCTCGCTTTAACCGCCGCGCTCCTGCTCCTTTCGGGCTGCGCGAAGAACGAGCCCTCGGGCTTGGAAATGAAAACCCTCGCCGAGATCCGCGCGGAGAAAGAAAACATCGTCGAGATTGCGAAAAAATACGACAATCTCGACCTCTCGAAGACCTATTTTTATGTTCCCGACGTCGACAAAATTGAAAATTTTTC
>JAIDPG010000263.1 GCA_029062865.1 Oscillospiraceae bacterium | reverse complement strand
CCAGCTATATCTACACCTATTAAGTCGTCGGCAGCGTCATATGTGTATAAGATACAGATGTTATAATGTATATGTGTATGAAAAAATGGGGTGTTTGTCGGTGAGGGTGCGGGTTTTCTTGATTTACTGCGGTTTCTGGCTTGCGTTTGCGGTCGTGTTCGCGGTGATGTTTGCGCTGCTGTTCACGGCGGCGGCGGGGATTCCGTTCGGCGTGATGCTGGTGATATTCGGCACGGCGGCGTCCGTTTTCAAGGAGGATCTTATCATAACCGAGCTTGCGCCGCGGTTTATGCTGTTCGGCGGGCTGGCGATGATTTTCACGACGGCGGCGTTCGGGCTTATCGCCGTGAAGCTCGGATACTTTATTTCCAGGCGCTTTTTATGGATAAGGCGCCGCTGCGACAGGCTTCGGGATATAGAGAAGGCTTCGCAAAACGATTCGGAAGATGACTTGGAAATCGATTTGGATAATAAATCGCAAGCAGATTAGATATTGAAAATGGAAAAAATTGTCAACAGATGTTTGATAGTCACGGTGATTTTGGGCGCGCTGTTCGGGGTTTTGGCGTATCTTACGCGCAACGAGTCCCACGCCTCGGAAGCGGGCGGGGAATTCACGTTCCCGCTGCTGGAGTATCTCGACATTGACCTCCAGCGGCTTGACGTGGAGCTTATCCCGTACGATGGCGAGGAGATCATTGTGGAATACAAAAACGACCGTCCGCTTGATATGGAGATCGGCGACAACACGCTGACTATCACCGAAAGCGACCGCTTTATCGTGTCGCTGTTCGCGGGGAAGGAAAGCGAGTTCGGACTTCGGCTCTATCTCCCGCGGGCGAAATACCGCGACATTGCTATCTACACGGGCGCGGGAAATGTAAAGATCCGCGGCGTGGAGTGCGGAAAGCTCTCGGCGATCACGGACAGCGGCGATATTGAGATAGACGATATGAGCTATCTAGCGTCGCTTGTCACGACGGACGGCAGAATCAAAGCCGACATCACTACGCTCGTGCGCGACACGGATATTCTCAACCGCAACGGTAATATCGACATTACAATTCCGCCGGAAAGCTCGGTTGCGATAGATTTCAGAACCAAGGACGGCGAGTGCAGGACGGATAAGATAAGCGGGCAGATCGACGGGGATTATTTTTACGCATGGAACGGCGGCAGAACCAGAATCGGCATAACGGCGGAGCACGGGATCTTTACCGTTACGGAAAGGAAATAGAAAAATGAAATTTTACAATCAGGTGCTGAACATCACGTCCGACGAGAAGGAGCAGTTTTTCAATCTCTCCTACGAGATCGAGGAGTGCGTAAGAAGAAGCAACGTCAACGAAGGTCTCTGCGTTGTAATTTCCCAGCACACCACCGCGTCTGTGTTCCTCGAGCACGACAACGAGGATCTGTACAGCGACTGGGCGAAGCTGTTCTCCTCCATCGCGAACGGCGAGACGAAGTATACCGTCGACTATCAAAGCGCGGGGCTTCCGCACTTGAAGCAGCTTCTCGCGGGCGCTTCCGTCACCGTGCCTATCTCAAACGGAAAGCTCGACCTCGGGCCGCGCCAGTACATTATGTTCGGCGACTTTGACGGAAAGCGCGAAAAGAACGTATTCGTCAAGATAATAGGAGAGTAACGCGTGAATTCTTTTAGTATGCGTGCGTTTATTGCGAAAAACAAGGCGTACATTTTATCGTTTGTAATCCCCGCCGCGCTGCTTTTTATTTCGTATCTGCTGTTCGGGGTTTATCCCGCGGGGCGGCGCTCGGTGCTGGCGCTTGACCTGAACGCGCAGTACGTTTATTATTACGATTATATGTACGACGTGTTCGCGGGTAAAGAAAGCCTGTTTTATTGCTGGAGCAGGACGTTTTCGGGGGAGTTCTTCGGGACGTTCGCTTATTACCTCGCAAGCCCGTTTAATTTCATAGTCTGGCTTTTCCCGCGCGAGGCGCTTACAGAGGGGCTTCTTACGATGCTTCTCGCGAAGGCGGCTGCCGGGGGGCTTTGCTGCGCGTTTTTGCTGAAAAAACAGCGCGGCTTTTCCGATTTTACGGTAATAATCTTCTCGCTGATGTACGCGCTTTCGGGCTACTTCGCGGCGCACTCGATAAACCCGATGTGGCTCGACGGAATGATAGCTCTGCCGCTTGTGATAATGGGCGTTGAGCTGATCTGCAATAAAAAAGACTTTTTGCTCTACACGATCTCGATGCTGTATGTCATCGTGTCGAATTACTACATCGGCTATATGACGGGGATATTCTCGGCGTTTTATTTCGCGTATTTTATCGCTTCGGGAAGAACGTCCGAGCCGTCGGGGAAAGCCGTCGGGAGAGCCGTTATCGTTTACGGCGCTTCGTCGGTTTCGGCAATTCTGATGAGCGGCTTTATCGTAATTCCCGCGTACAAATCCCTTCAAATGGGAAAGCTGGATTTCGGCACGAAGGATTTCACGCCGACGGAGAATTTCAACATCACCGACGCGCTTTTGAAGCTGTTCCCCGGAACGTTTGATACGATCCGCCCCGAGGGGCTTCCGATGCTGTATTGCGGCACATTAGCGCTCATCTTTGCGGTGATCTACTTTGTAATGAAAAAAATCCCGCTGCGGCAGAGGGTCGCGGGCGCGGCGCTTTTCGGCGTGATTTTGCTTTCGATGTATATCAAGCCCGTGGATATGTTCTGGCACGGCGGCGCGGTGCCTGTCTGGATGCCTTATCGCTACTCGTTCCTCGCCGTGTTTTTGATTATGATGTTCGCAGCCGAGGCGTTTGAAAGCGTCGCGAGCGTAAAGCGCAAGACGCTTGGGGCGGTGTTCGCGGGGCTGGTGGGATTGCTTCTCATAGCCGATCACTACGCAGGCAGTGAGCATTTCAACACGACGTTGATCATCGTGATCCCGCTGATCGTTCTTTCGCTTATGATGGGCGCGACGGTGCTTTACAAAGCCTTCCGCGGGCACAGCTCGATGAAGATAACGCTGCTTGTTTTGCTTTGCGCTGAGCTTCTGATGAACAACACCGTCACGTTTATCCGTATGAACAAGGACGTTGTGTATTCCGAACGCGAAAGCTACCTTGGCAACATTCCCGAAACGCGCCGAGAGGTCGATGAAATCAAGGCGCTCGACGGCGGGTTTTACCGTATGGAGAAGACGTATCACCGCTGCGTAAACGATCCTATGGCGGCGGGAATGTACGGCTTGTCGCACAGCTCCAGCGTTTTTAACGCGAAGGCGATCTCGCTCGCGAAAACCCTGGGCTTCGGCGCGCGGGAGCATTATTCGCGCTATGACGGCGCGACGCTCCTTTCCGACGATATTTTCGGCGTGAAATATATTCTCTCAAAAAGCGAGCTTTTGTCGCAGTATGAAAACGCGCTTGATATTCGGAATTACGGCGACATCAAGGCTTATGTCAACGAGGACGCGCTCGGGCTCGCGTATCTCGCCAGTGAGGACGTTATCGGCGCGATAATCGCGGACAAGTCGCCGTTTGCGGCGCAGGAGCGTCTCGCGGCGCGGCTTTCGGGCGAGCAAAATCAGATTTTCGTCACCGTCGACGACTACGCGACCGATCTCTCAAACCTGAACGCCGGCTCGACTACGGACAACCACCTGTCCTACAAAAAGCGCCTCCAGAACGACGGCGCGTTTGTTCGCTATCTTGTCACCGCGCCGCAAAGCGGGAAATTCTATGTCTACTTCCCGACGCTCTACGAGCGCGAGTGCAAGCTTTTAGTCAACGACAATTACATCAAAAATTACTTTGAAAACGAAAACCATTCAATCGCGTATCTCGGAGAATTCGAGCGCGGCGAGACGTTTGAGGTAAAGCTCGAGCTTTATAAAAACGAGGTGTTCTTCGAGCACCCGATTTTCTGTTTTATTGATGAAGACGCGCTCGAAAGCTTCAATACAAAAATACGCTCGATGAATGAGAACACGATCGTCACGCGCACGGGAAAAGCGGCGCTTTCGATAAGCGTTGAAAGTGCCGAAGACCGCGCGCTGTTCACGACTATCCCGTTTGAGGAGGGCTGGACGGCGACTGTCGACGGCAAGCCCGAGCAGATCTTAAACTCCGCGAGCCGGACGTTTTTGTGTCTTCACGTCCCGAGCGGAAGCCACACGATAGAGCTGAAATTTAAGCCCGCGGGAATGAAAACAGGGTTGATTTTAACGGCGTGCGGCGCGGTTTTGTTTGCGCTTATGATCGTGATCTCCAAGATAAAGATCCCGCAAAAAATTTCAGAAGAAATTGAAGAAGAGGACAGCGAAAATGGATAATGTAACCAAAAAGCAAAACGAGCTTCCGTACATCGCCGACGACGAGTGCTTTGCCCAGATGCGTGAGAACGCGCGGCGGCTTCACGAGTACAACAACGGCGACCGTTGGAGCGATGAGGGTATTAAAAAGCAGGACGAGCGCCTGCGTGAAATTCTCGGAGGTGCGGGAAAAAACCTTGCTATCGTTCCGCCGTTTCACTGCGATTACGGCTATAACATCATGGTCGGCGACAACTTCTACGCGAATTACAACCTGATAATTCTCGATGTTGCGCCCGTTACGATA
>JAIDPG010000262.1 GCA_029062865.1 Oscillospiraceae bacterium | reverse complement strand
ACGTAAATCAGTGCGCGCTCCGGCGTTTCCCTAAGCGCCAGCATTGCCACGCCCTTGTCCGAGAGGTGCCTGTTCCACTCGCGCAAGGCGGCGTTCAACTCGTTCGGTTCGGAGCGGTCGGCGAATTCAAGCGTGAAAAGACTCGCGGTTTTCAATGACGCAAGCGTAGTTGAGCAGTGCCGGATAAGCTCTTTTTCAATGCGTTTATACAATTCCATTTATATACCTCCGTTTATATTGGTTAGTATTAGCTAACCGCAGCTTAATAATTCGTGCCGAATTGAAAATCAAAAACATTCCCATTTGGTTAGTTTAAACTAACTAAATATATTATAGCACGCTTTCAAGCTGCTGTCAAGGGGCTTTCAGATTTTTCTGTAAAAATCGTTTTCCCCCGCATTCGGCGGGGGAAAATAAAAGCAGGTTTAGTCGCTGACGATAACGTTATATTTTCGCATCCAGGCTTCGATCTGCAGGAAATACGCGAAGATCTGCGGGACGGTCATAAGCTGCCCGTACCAGTTTTTCGTGAACGACGCGCCGTTTGTTTCGAGCATCTCCCGAAGCGCGTCGGCGTTTACTATTTCGGTGAGGCGGCAGTTCGGGTCCTTTAGAATTGCGCCTAATCTCTCCGATAGAAGCGCCAAGTAGTTTGGGTTGTGGGTTTTGGGGTATGGCGATTTTTTGCGCCACAAAACGTGCTGCGGCAAAAGACCCTCCATCGCGTGCCGTACAAGACCCTTTTCGCGGTTGTTGTAGTTCTTGTAGTCCGTCGGGATGTTGTAAGCGTACTCCACGAGCCGATAGTCACAGAACGGCACGCGCACCTCCAAGCCGTGCGCCATACTCATACGATCCTTGCGGTCAAGCAGTGTCGCCATAAAATACTGCAAGTTCATCGTGAACATCTCTCGCATACGCGCGTCCTCGGCACTCTCGCCGTCAAGATACGAAACCTCGGAGAGGCATTTGTTATACACCTCGCGGACGAACGCCTCCGCCTCGCAGCCGGACATCGGATCTTTCATCAAAGCGCCGCGCTCCGGCACGCTCGTCGCCCATGGGAAGCCGTCGTAATGCAGAACCTCCGGGCGGTGATACCACGGATAACCGCCGAAGATCTCGTCGGCGCACTCGCCGCTGAGCGCCACGGAAAAGTCGCGCTTGATCTCGCGGCAGAACAGATAAAGCGAGCTGTCAACGTCCGCCATTCCGGGGAGATCACGAGCGTAAACCGCGTCGTTCAGTGCGTCGGCAAGCGCGGGCGTATCGAGTACGACATCGTGGTGCTGCGTGTGGAGAAACTCTGCCATTTCAAGCACATAAGGCGCGTCCTCATCTGGCTGGAACGCCGACGCGCGGAAGTTCTCGCGGTTGTTTCGATAGTCGATAGAATACGTGTTGAGAACCTCGCCGCGCTTTTCAAATTCGTGAGCCGCGATAGCGGAGATTATCGAGCTGTCCAGCCCGCCCGACAGGAAAGTGCATAATCCCACGTCGCTCACAAGCTGGCGCTTCACCGCGTCAAAAATCAGCTCCCGAAGGTGCGCGGTCGTTTCTTTTAAGCCCTCGGTGTGGCGCTCGGCTATGGGCTTCCAGTAGCGGCGGAGCTTCAAGCCGTTTTCGTCGAAGACAGCGTAATAAGCCGCGGGGAGGTCGCGAATATCGCGGAAAACGCCGCTCCCGACTGGCTTCGCGGGACCTATCAGCATAATCTGCGCCGCACCTTCCCGCGTGATGATCGGCTTCACCTCGGGGTGACAGAGCAGCGCCTTTATTTCCGAAGCGAAAACAATTCCGCCGTCAAACTCGGCATAAAACAGCGGCTTTACGCCTATTCTGTCACGCGCGAGAAACAGCGTTCGCGTGCGCTTGTTCCACACGGCGAACGCGAAGATGCCGTTGAACATCTCAACGCAGCGCTCGCCGAACTCGATAAACGCCTTCAGCACGACCTCCGTATCGGAGTGCCCGAAAAAAGTCGCGCCGCGGCGCTTAAGCTCCGCGCGGACCTCCTCGGTGTTGTACAGCTCGCCGTTGTAAACCAGCGTAAAATCCCCCTCGCTCATCGGCTGAGCGCCGTTTTCCGGGTCGATGACGATAAGCCGCCTATGAACAAGACAGCAGCCTTCGCTGTCAAAAATACCGTCCGCGTCGGGACCTCTCGGAGTAAGCTCGCGGCTCATCGCGTTCATCACTGACAGATTTATTTTGTTCTTGAAATTTATTTCTCCTGCAATTCCGCACATAAAAATCGCTCCTTTCGTGGTGCATTTTATGCGGAAATTTCCGTAATGGTGCGAGAACTTGATTTGATAAAATAGCGAGCTGAGAATTAACGAAAAAATTTTGTGTTTTGCACAAAAAATACTCTTGACGCGGAGAAATATTTGTGATATAATGTATATGTATAGTTATGCTTAAAGATTA
>JAIDPG010000261.1 GCA_029062865.1 Oscillospiraceae bacterium | reverse complement strand
TCTCCGCGAGGTGTCCGACGAGTTCGCCGCGCTTCAGAAGGAAAAAAACGAGCTCGAGCGCAAGCTTGAGGTGCTCGCTGATAAGATACGCGAGTACCGCGAGGACGAGGACGCGCTTAAGGACGCGCTTCTCATCGCGCAGAAGCAGGGCAATGCGATAGTCGCGGAGAGCAAGGCTTCGGCGGAGAAGCTCACGAAGGAGACGAAGGAGAAGGTTGAAAAGCTCCTTGCGGAAAGCAAGGCGAAGTCCGAGAGACTTGTAAACGACGCTAACGAGTATTCCGAGAAAACCAGATCCGAGGCGGATTCTACCGCGGAAAAGACGATAAAGGACGCTAACGATAAAGCCGCGGAAATAAAGGCGGCAATGGACAAGCAGCAGGCTATCCAGGAAGAGATACTCCGCAATACGAGAAAAGAGGTTCTCGAATACAGAGAGAAGATTCTCGCGGCTTACCGCGCGCAGATCGAGGTTATCGAGGCGATGCCCGACCAGGTTGAGAACGAGTTTATAAAGAGAACCGCCGAGGAAGCCGAGAGACGCGAGCAGGAGCGCAAAAAGGAAGAAGAGCAGAGAGCCGCGAAGGCTAAGGCTGAGGCGGCAAAGAACGCCGCTGCTCAGCAGAAGCTGAAGGAGGCTCAGGCGAAGGCGGCAGCGGAGGCAAAGTCAGCGAAGTCCGCGCCCGTTCAGCCCGCTATTCCCGAGCAGGCTCCCGTGCTTGCGGAGACAACGCCCGTTCAGCCCGCTAACTCGCCGCTCCAGCAGCCCGCGGCTAAATCCGGAGGGAAGAAGCACAAGGGCGCCGTTCCCGCCGGCGATAAAACCACGGACAATCTGCCGTTCTTCAACTCCGACACAACGCAGGTCGCTCGCCACGAAAATCTGAAGTTCGGGAAGAACAACGGAAACAAGGATTAAATAAACTATTTCCCCGCCGAGGCGGGGAATAGCGTCTTAATTACAGGGAATAAGGCGAGAGCAATCCCGAATTAAAACACAAAAAAACATTGAGGAGATAACTTTTATGTCAGTCGATCTTAACAGCACCGTAAATCTGCCGCAGACGGATTTCCCGATGCGCGGAAATCTTCCGAAAAGAGAGCCCGAGATGCTGGAGAAGTGGGAAAAGGAGCGTATGTATTACGCGCTCGTCGAGAAGAATAAGGACAAGCCGTCCTATACGTTTCACGACGGTCCTCCCTACGCGAACGGAAACATTCACCTCGGCACCGCGCTCAATAAGGTGCTTAAGGATATTATCGTAAAATACAAGGCGATGACCGGGTTCAACGCGAATTATGTTCCCGGCTGGGATTGTCACGGTCTGCCTATCGAGCTGAGAGCTATCAAGCAGCTCGGACTTGACAACGGCGCGGTCGACCCCGTGGAGCTCCGTAAGAGCTGCCGTCAGTTCGCGCTGTCCTGCCTCGACGATCAGAAGAAGCAGTTCAAGCGGCTTGGCGTTTGGGGAGACTTCGATGACCCGTACCTCACGATAAACCCCGCTTTCGAGGCAAAGCAGGTTGAAGTATTCGGCGAGATGTACAAAAAGGGCTACATCTACAAGGGCTTGAAGCCTGTTTATTGGTGCGCCGACTGCAACACCGCGCTTGCCGAGGCGGAGATCGAGTATCAGGACGATCCGTGTTATTCGATCTACGTTAAGTTTCCGATTACAGACGACAAGGGCAAGTTCGCTTCTTTGGGGATTGACTTGAAGAAGGCGTTTGTCGTTATCTGGACGACGACTACGTGGACGCTCCCGGGCAACCTCGCTATCTGCTTGGGTCCGAATTACGAGTACACGTTCGTCAAGGTAGAGGACGAGGAGAGCCGCTCCAACGGCGAGTATCTCCTTATGGCGAAGGAGCTTGTTGACACCGTTATGTCGGCGGTCGGCATAAAGAAATACAGCACCGTCGGGAGCTTTTTGGGTCAGGATCTCGACCTTATTGAGACCGACCACCCGTTTATGGGGAGAAAATCGTATGTGATCAACGGCAGCCACGTAACGCTCGACAGCGGCACAGGCTGCGTTCATACCGCACCGGGCTTCGGCGTGGAGGACTTTGAGGTCTGCATGAAGCCCGAGTATAAGGGAATGTTCAAGATCATCGTGCCCGTTGACGAAAAGGGAATGATGACGGACGAGGCTGGCGAGTTTAAAGGCTTGAAAACTTCCGACGCGAACAAGGTAATAGCGCAGCGCCTTGAGGACGACAATACGCTGCTCGCGATGCAGAAGATCGTCCACCCGTACCCGCATTGCTGGCGCTGCCACGAGCCTATCATCTACCGCGCGACCGACCAGTGGTTCTGCAACGTTGATATGTTCAAGCCGCAGACTATCAAGGCGATCGAAGAGGTTCAGTGGATTCCCGAGTGGGGCGAGGAGCGCATTAAGAACATGGTGAATATGCGTTCGGACTGGTGCATTTCCCGCCAGAGACGCTGGGGCGTGCCGATCCCTATCCTTTATTGCGAGGATTGCGGCAAGACTATCGTTAATGACAACACCATCGCGGCTATTTCGAAGCTTTTCCGCGAGGAAAGCTCCGACGCTTGGTACGCGAAGGACGCTTCGGAGTTTATCCCCGCCGACATTAAGTGCGAGTGCGGCTGCGGGAAATTCCGCAAGGAAATGGATATTTTCGACGTTTGGTTCGACAGCGGCTGCTCTCACGCTGCTGTTTTGAAGGAACGCCCCGAGCTTTCGTGGCCCGCGGATATGTATCTTGAGGGCTGTGACCAATACAGAGGCTGGTTCCAGTCGAGTCTGCTCACTTCTGTAGCAACGACGGGCAGAGCGCCGTATAAGGCAGTCTGCACGCACGGCTGGGTTGTTGACGGAAACGGTCAGCAGATGCATAAATCCAAGGGCAACCAGATTTTCCCCGAGGAGGTCATCAAGGAGTTCGGCGCGGACGTTCTGCGCCTTTGGGTGGCATCGCTCGATTATCACGCGGACATTCGCGTTTCAAAGGATATGCTCAAGCAGCTCTCCGAGAGCTACCGCAAGATCAGAAATACCGCGCGCTATATTCTCGGAAACCTCGGCGATGACAAGGGCTTCGACCCGAACACCGAAATGGTTGCTCTTGACGATCTCCGCGACGTTGACAAGTGGGCGATCTCCAAGCTCGACGGCGTTATCGAAAAGGTGAGAGCCGCGTATGACGCGTTCGATTATTACCTCGCTTATCACGCGCTTATCGGCTTCTGCGTTGTGGATATGTCGAATTTCTACCTCGATATTGTCAAGGACGTGCTCTATTGCGAGGCGAAAAATTCCCCCGCGAGAAAGTCCGTCCAGACGGCGATGTATATCATTCTGGACAGCTTGGTGCGTCTCATCGCGCCTATCCTTTGCTATACCGCCGACGAGATCTGGGGCTTTATGCCGCATAAGAAGGACGACGATCTCCGCTCCGTAATCTTCAACCCGATGCCCGAAAAGACGGGCGTTAAGGCGGACGACGCGAAGTGGGAGAAGATCCACGCGATAAGAGACGACGTTCTCGCGGCGTTGGAGATCAAGCGCGCCGACAAGGTTATCGGAAAGTCCCTTGAGGCAATGGTTGAGATCTTCACCAACGACGAGAGCGTAAGGGCGCTTGAAAGCGGGCTTGCCGACGCGTGCATTGTTTCGGGCGTGAAGGTAAATATCGGCGGCGAGGGCGAATACAAGGGCTCGGCTTGCTCCGTTACCGCTACAAAGAAATCCGGCTGCGCGTGCGAGCGCTGCTGGAAGTTCGACGACACCGTTGGCAGCGACAGTAAATATCCGAATCTCTGCAAGCGCTGCGCGGACGTTGTTACGCTTAACTTTGAATAACAAAATAACATGCTAGGAGGGGACATTCTTCCCTCCTACATTTTGTATGAAAAAAGGGGATATATTTGCATTACATTTGGTTACTTATCTCGGCGGTGCTTGTGGGGATCGACAGGCTTACAAAGTGGGCGGTTGTGACAAATATGGAGCCGAGCGACACTATTCACCTGATAAAAATCGGCGACACAGAGGTGCTTAATCTCTACTACACGTTAAATAACGGCGCGGCGTTCAGCAGGCTTTCGGGCAAGACGCTGTTTTTGATAATAATCACGTCGCTTGTGATCTTGTGGCTGCTGTTTCTGATGATATCGAAAAAGGTTCACCGC
Organism: Oscillospiraceae bacterium; assembly: GCA_029062865.1. Taxonomy (GTDB): domain Bacteria; phylum Bacillota; class Clostridia; order Oscillospirales; family Ruminococcaceae; genus CAG-115. The sequence goes on along the minus strand of JAIDPG010000261.1, from coordinate 5,302 downwards.
CCCGTTTATCTCGCGTCCATTTCGCTTATTCTCGGCGGCGGCATCGGAAATCTTATCGACCGCATTTTCAACAGCGGCTTGGTCGTTGATTTTATCGACGTGAGAATTATCAACTTCCCGATTTTCAACTTCGCCGACATCTGCGCGGTGTGCGGTGCGGGATTGCTTTTGCTTACGGTAATTGTGGATGAAATCCGCGAGCACAAGCGTAAAAAGCTGGAGAAAGCGTCAAGCGAAGCCGAGGAAAAAGCCGAGAAAGAAACTCTCGAAGAAGCACCCGAAACCGAAGAATAAATATGGAAACAATTCGATTTTTTTCCGACGGCGAAAACCGCCTTGACAAGCAGATCGCCGAAAGCTCCGAGCTTACGAGAAGCGCGGCGGTACGGCTTATCGAGCGCGGGCTTGTCACCGCTGACGGCAAAACGGCGGGGAAGAAGGACGTGCCGAAGCTCGGCGCGGAGATTGTGATAACGCTCCCGGAGCCGGAAGCCGTTGACATTCTCCCCGAAAATATTCCGCTGGAAATCGTCTACGAGGACGACGACGTGCTTGTCGTCAACAAGCCGAAAGGAATGGTCGTCCACCCCGCGGCGGGGCATTATTCGGGCACTCTTGTAAACGCGCTGATGTTTCATTGCGGAGAGCGGCTTTCGGGGATAAACGGCGAGATCCGTCCGGGGATAGTTCACCGTATCGACAAGGACACCAGCGGGCTTTTGATGATAGCGAAAAACGACGCGGCGCATCTGGCGCTTTCCGAGCAGATAAAGGCGCACTCGTTCACGCGTGAATACAGCGCGGTAGTGTGCGGCTCGATAAAAGAGGACGGCACGGTAAACGCGCCGATTGGCAGGCACAAGACCGACCGCAAGAAAATGTGCGTCACGCTCGAAAACTCCCGCGAGGCGATTACGCATTACAGCGTTGTCAAAAACTATGCGGGCTACACGCACTTGAACGTGCGGCTCGAAACGGGGCGAACCCACCAGATACGCGTGCATTTAAGCTACATCGGGCACGCCGTTGCAGGGGACGAGGTCTACGGAAACGGCAAGCCGAAATGGCTTTGCGGACAGTGCCTCCACGCGAGGAAGATCGGCTTTGTTCACCCGAGAACGGGGGAGAATATGGAGTTCGATTCCGAGCTTCCCGAGTATTTTGTGAAGTTCCTTAAAAGTATCGAGTGAGGTGTGTTTTGTGAACGTCGGAGGTCTTGTTCCCCAAAATCCCACAATAAAGATCGGAAAGACGGAAACGTTCGCCGAGCTTCTTGGACTAAAGCCCGATAAAGTAACGGATCTCGCCGTGTATTCCAACAACAAGAAAGCCGATCTCAATTTCCTGCGGGATTATCCGAACGTTGAAAAGCTGTTTGTAAACGGCGATTTCGCGAACGCCGACGGACTATCGGAGCTTAAGCAGTTGAACTCTCTTACGCTGCTGCTCCCCGCGGAGGTTGACCTGTCGAACGTAAAGCTCCCGGCGCTCAAAAGCCTGTCACTATATAAGCAGCTCAATCCCGGAGCACTCAAGCTAATGGATAAGCTCGAGTATCTGGAGCTTATGGATATGCGAAAGGTCGCGGATTTGTCGTTTGTCGAAGATATGAAGGGCTTGAAAAAGCTGTATTTGATGTCGCTTCCCGCCGTAGAGAAGCTGCCCGATTTCGGGAAAATGCCGAGCCTGTACGGGATTAAAATCTACGAGCTTCACAAGCTGAACGATATCGAGAGCTTAACAAAATCGGCTATACGTTTCCTTGCTTTCTCGCTGGCGGCGGATAAGCTCAGCGGCACAAAAATCGCTGACGTTCTGCTTCGTATGGAATTTTTGGAGCGGTTTTCCGGATCGCTTGACAGGAGCTGTAAGCGTGACAATGTACTGACTAACCGCCTTGAAAAAGCCGGAAAATCGGATTTGTTGAATAGGTTCGATATGGGTGAGTGGCTGCGATTATAACAAAAACGAAAGGAGCGTGCCGCAATGGATTTCAAAAACGTGATTTTTATGACAGACCTTGACGGCACTTTGCTCACCGACGACAAGCGGATTCTCGATAAGGATATGGAGGCAATAAGGCGCTTCCAAGACGGAGGCGGGCTTTTCACGACGGCGACGGGGCGCGGCTACGCAATGGCGCGGCGTATCGTCGAGGACGTGCTGCACCTTGAAATTCCGAGCGTGCTTTTTAACGGCGCGGGCGTTTACGATTTTAAGCAGGGAAAATTCCTCTGGCAGTGTGAAATCGGTGAAATCGCGCGGGATTATATCCGCAGACTAAACGCGCTGTTCCCCGAAACGCTTGGCTTTGAGGTGCTGCACGAGCAGACGGTCTACGTGCCGTTTATCAATCAAACGGAGCAGGAACACCTCGAAATGGAGCAGGTCACTCCCGACCGCCGACCGCTCGACGAGATCCCCGAGGGCGGCTGGCTTAAGTTCGTGATCGCCGCCGAACCGAGCAAGCTTGACGAGGTTCAGAAAGCGGTGGAGCGCGGCGGCTTTGAGCAAACGCAATGGGTGCGCAGCGCGCCGCACTATTTCGAGTGCCTGCCAAAGGGCGTTGACAAATCGCGCGGCTTTGCGGAGCTTATCCGAATTCTCGGCGCGGAGAAGCGCTTTTCCGTCGCCGCGGGTGATTATATGAACGACACCGCGATGATACAAAAAGCGGATTTGGGCTGCGCCGTCGCGAGCGCTCAGCCAAGCGTAAAACAAGCCGCGGACTTGATAGTCTGCGACAACAACAGCGGCGCTGTCGCAGAAATTATAGATTATATCGAAAAAATTTAACGGAGGTAAGATATGGGATTTCTTGACGATCTTTTTGGAAACAGCAAATATCTGAATAATAAGGATAAGGCGAAGCCCGTTGAGCAAGCGCAGCCGGCGCCTCGGGTTCAGCAACAGCCCGCGCCCGCTTTTATTCCCGAAACGGGCAGCGACGCGGATTTCCCCGTGGCGTTCGGCTATAAGTGCAACTGGCTTTGCGTAAAGTCGGATTCTCCGCTTGACGTGATCGAAAAGCTGGGCTTGAAAAACGCCGAGCCCTCGAACTGGGACAAGGGCATTGAAATGGCTTACAACGGCTATCGTTTCATATCGCCCGCGCTGGACGGCTACGTGCTTGTCGTGAATTTCGGAATGGACACGCTGACGCTCGCGCCGGAGCTCCTTGACAACGCCGCAAAAAACTTCCCCGAGGTGCAGTTTTTCGTAACACAGCGCGTTTCGGATTACCACGCGTGGGCGAAGTACGTCAACGGCGAGATGATCCGCGGCTACGGCTGGTGCGGCTGCGACGGCACGGTTTTCCTTAACAGGGGAGAGCTCACTCCCGAGGAGATACGCCTCGGCTTCACAAACCTCCTCCCGAACGAGGAAGCGGACTGGGAGATCCACGAAACCCCCGACGAGGATTACGTTCTCGAGCTCGCGGCGGCGTGGGGCATCGACACAAGCTTCTCTGCAAAGCAATACCCACGTTCTGTTGGCTATATATGCAGATAGTTATTAGAGAATAGTTGCCGGTTGTCAGTTGCCCGAGCGGATAAGCCTATCGGCTGCAATAACCGGCTGCTAATCGCTATTAAGCTATTATCTAAAAGGGGAATTGTTAGATGATTGAAGTAATTTGTGAGGACGGTGTTTTTAAGGCTAAGGGCAGCTTCTCGATCGGTATCGCGGGAACGTTTGTGAACGCGGATTTTGACGGCGAGGCAATTCAGTTCGATGAGGACTTGCTCGACGCGATTTTGGAGGACGACGAGCTGCCGTTTATAGAATCCGACAATCCCGATGAGATAGCCAAAGAGCTTGCCGAGTATTACAATCAAAAGGAAAGAGAGATAGCCGCGAACGCAAAGCAGATAAACGACAATATTCTGTTTTATCTTTTCGCGGAAATGGAACGTTGCGAGTTTCCGTTTTGGGAGATAAAAGAGACGATTTTGCCGGGGTATCCCGAAAAATACTCTGCAAACGGGGACAAGAACATTGCTTACCGTCACGAGGACATATGTATAGATGACCTATGGGATGATTTTGATGAGAAGCCCAATAACGGCACGGAGGAAAAGCCCGACGTTGAGGCGCTTATTCGCAGGCTCTACCCGATGTTCAACCTCGACGGCTTTATCAAATCATTCAAGCCGGAGTACCTTTACTTGAACGGAGAATATCTGTCGTTTCAGTTCAGCGACGGATGGGGAGCGCAGCTTGCCTGTGCGGTGAGCGGTGAGCTGGACGAGAACTTCACATTTACCGACTGGCATAATCATTAAATCGGAGCATATCAAGCAAGCGCATTACAGCGCGTTCCGACTCGCAGCAACATAGCAAGACCGCATAAATTTCAAAAAGTGTCAAGATTTTCGAAGAAAATCTTGACCGGTTCCCTCAGCGTAGCGCAGCGGAGCGCGAAGCGCGGAGCGAGCATACGGTGAGGGAATTTTGAAATTTAAATTAAAATAAGGAGAAAAAATATGGACGACAAACTTGTAAGACAGCTTGAAATAGACGCAACCAAGGTTCGCCTCGGGATAATTGAGGGCGTTCACTCAGCAAAGGCGGGGCACCCCGGCGGCTCGCTTTCCTGCGCGGACGTGCTGACTTATCTCTACACGCACCGCCTGAACGTCGACCCCGCGAACCCCGACGATCCGATGCGCGACCGTTTGATAATGTCAAAGGGTCACGCCGCGCCCGCGCTTTACGCTACGCTGGCGCTGCGGGGATTTTTCCCTATGGAGGAGATGAAAACGCTCCGTAAAAACGGCTCGCGGCTGCAAGGTCACCCGGACATAAAAATCCCGGGCGTGGATATGAGCACGGGCTCGCTAGGGCAGGGAATTTCGGCGGCGTGCGGAATGGCGCTCTCGGGGAAGATCTCCTGCGACCCGTACAAGGTCTACGCTGTTCTCGGCGACGGTGAGCTCGAGGAGGGCGAGGTCTGGGAAGCGGCAATGTTCGCGGCGCATTATAAGCTTGATAATCTTGTCGCGATAGTCGACAACAACGGTCTGCAAATCGACGGCAAGGTGAGCGAGGTTATGTCGCCGTACCCGATTGACGATAAGTTTGAAGCGTTCGGCTGGCACGTTATCAACATCAACGCGCACGACTTCAACGATATGGAAAAGGCGTTCAACCAAGCCGAAACTGTTATGGGCAAGCCCACGGTTATCGTTATGCGCTCGCTGAAGGGCAGAGGCGTTTCGTATATGGAAAACGAGGTAGACTGGCACGGCAAAGCCCCGAACGACGAGGAATACGAGATCGCAGTCAGCGAGTTAAAGAG
>JAIDPG010000260.1 GCA_029062865.1 Oscillospiraceae bacterium | reverse complement strand
CAATAACATTATACAACTTTTCGACGATTTTGTCAAGGGGTTTTGAGGAATTTTTTGTTATAATCAAAAATGTTATGATATAATAGATATGTCCCCCTATAAAATGCAGAGAAACCAACGATACTTCTACAACTGGGAGCATTTCAGCGCTCTTGAAGAATTCAACAGCAAGCTTGTGGAGCACTTGCTCTGGAGAAATAACAAGACAATTCGGACACTCGGCAGGAATAGCCCTATTCAATTGCTGCGAGAGAAGCTTTTAGTGAGAGCTGAAAGTAGAAGTCCTTTTCCGTTCCGCTTCGCTCCACTCCAAAGGACTTCTACTTTCACTATTCCATATCTATTGGAAAAAACTTTCCTTTTTGGGTCAAATCTATTGACAACGAAGAAACAAAAATTAAATTATTTCAAAAACCACTTGACAATTCTGTAAAAATGTGGTAAAATTAGTAGGCGAAAGTATACTTTTGGTTTTGATTAAAATAATGCCGAAACACTCGGCGGAAATGGAATTTTGAGATGAAAAAGACAGGGAGTGAATTGATTGCGAAAATCGCGAAAATCGGCACGGGCGCGGCTGTCGCGGCGGCAGTCGTCGTCGGGTTCTGCGTTGCCGATCGAAGCCCCCGCGAAAGCGCGGTTGTTTTGAGCAGCATTCCCGAAAGCAGCGTCTCCGCCGAATATAAAAGCCCCGCGATTTCCGGAAATTCCGCAAATGTTGAGAGCAGCCCCGGTTCGGAAACTTCACAAAAATCCGAAACGCGAAATACTGATGAAACAAAACCCTATCTAGTAAATATAAATACCGCTACTTCAAGGCAGCTTCAAACGCTGTCTGGAATAGGCGAAGCAAAAGCTGCCGCGATTATCGAGTATCGAGAAACGCACGGCGGCTTTTCTGATGTCAGCGAGCTTTTGAACGTCAGCGGCATCGGCGAGACCATCTTTGGAAATATCCGTGATTATGTAACCGTCGGCGATGCTCCGCCAAAGGAAACGCCGCCTCCCGATACCTCAAAGCCGTCTTCTGCGTCTTCAACATCAACTCCGACAGCTCCCGCGCAGATTCCTGTTGTGAACATCAACACCGCCTCTGTTGAGGAGCTCCAAATGCTCCCGGGGATAGGCTCTGCAAAGGCTTTGGCTATTGTGCAGTATCGAAGCGTTTGCGGGGAATTTTACGATATAAGCGATATCAAAAATGTTAGTGGCATCGGGGAGAGCGTTTTTGCAGAAATTCGCGAATTTATCACAGTCGGCAACGTCTCGCCGAGACCGGTTGAAAATACTCCGCAGGCGCCCGAAATCCACGAGGAAATCTACCTTGATCTCAACACCGCGAAGAAAAGCGAGCTTTGCAAGATCCCGGGAATTGGCGAAGTAAAGGCACAGGCGATTATCGATTACCGCGAGGCAAACGGCGGTTTTTACAGCATCGAGGAAATCAAAAACGTAAGCGGCATCGGCGACAAAACCTTTGAAAGCATTCGCGATTATATTTATGTAGAGTACCGCGAGCGCCCCGGCAATAATCAAAATCCCGAAGAACCCGTGCAAAGTGAGTCCGCCGTAAATTACCCGGTAAACCTGAACACCGCGACGCTTGAAGAGCTCTGTACACTCCCGACTATCGACGAGGAAAAGGCGAGGGCAATTATTCAATTCCGAATAGACCACGAGGGCTTCAACGATATTCGCGAGCTCCAGAACATAGACGGTCTCGATATCGGTACGGTTTATATACTCCGCTACATCATCACCGTGTAAAAGGGAATAAAACGCAGCTTGGATTATTAGTAATTCCCCCGCCGGAGGCGGGGGGAATGCGAAAAAACTAGAGCTTGTTCACATTAACGCTCAACGCCCGACTCGCGGCGGATTTTCCAGGGCGACTTTAGTCGCTCGATTACTTCGTTAATTTTTCTTGAAATACATAAAGTATGTCAGGTAAATCGAAGGTTTTCCGCTAAAAATTGCCTCGTTATGCGAAAAATCCGCTTCGCAATCCGGACATTTCGGTTAATGTGAACACGCTCTAAAATTTATGGACAGATATTATGCTTGATAAAGAACTGATAAAACATTATTTAAGGCAGTTGATCTCCGGATTGATAACGGCGGCTTTTGCCGCGGCGGTGCTGCTCGTGCCGCTGGTGAAGGAGCAAAGGCTTAACCGCCGGATTGACGGCGACTACACAGGAATAATTCCCGCGCCAGAAAACAACGTAGACGACGTTGTTTACATCAACATCAACACCGCGTCGGAGCATCAGCTGCAGCGGCTCCACGGGATTGGCGAGACGACGGCGCGCGCTGTCGTTAAATATCGCGAAACACACGGAGAATTCAAATCCGCCGATGAGCTTTTGAACGTAAAGGGCATCGGCGAGAAAACGCTTGAAAAATTCCGCGACAGAATCATTGTTTGAGCTCACGCCGCGACCGTCAGCTGCCGAACAGTTCTCCCTTGCTCCCAAAGCCGCATATAAACCGTCTCGCATTTCTTGAACCGCGCGAAGGTTTTCGCGGCTTCGCATTCGTTGCAGTAAACCTTCCAGCAGCCCGCGCGTTTGCAGTTGCGGCCGTTGTTTTCGATGAAGCCGATAACGTCGTCCAGAGGGTAGCCGAGGAAGATGCCGATCTCGTGCGGGAATCCCTCAAGCCCCGCCAGATGCGCCCTCAGCGTAGAAAGCGCCGCACCGACGCTTGCGCCGACGTACCCGTTTTTCCGCAGAAATCTCTCGACCCTAGGACAGCAAAGCACGCTTT
>JAIDPG010000026.1 GCA_029062865.1 Oscillospiraceae bacterium | reverse complement strand
GAGTAATCCCGTCCCCTGTTTCCGGTTGAAACGGTAAGTATGTTTTCCTTGCCGCCGACGTCGTTTTCATCGCAGCCGTATTCAAGAGCGAGAAGCTTCTTCAGCTCACTTGTAAAATTCACTTTTTCTCACTCCGTTTTCAGCGCCTTAGCTATCGCGCGGTATTCCTCAAGTATTTTCTCCTCGGACACCGCGCGGTTCGCGGGGCTTGACGAGGGCAGACAGATGTCGCTTATCAAGTCGGGGAAAAACCGCCGATACAGCTCGTGAGCCTTCTTCCCCGTTGTGAAAACGGCGGTTATCGGGCATTTTTCGAGCAGCGCGGGAATGTCGTTCGGAACGGCGTTCCTTATCGAGCTGTCCGACGCGCCGTTTATCTCGCAACTCGCGAGAACGTCCCAAAGCGCGATGTTGTGCCGCAGGCAAAGCTCCCGCCGCTCCGAGATCGTCTGCGGGAACAGCTCGCCGAGAACCTCCGCGAGTATTTTCCAGAAGCGGTTCTGCGGGTGCATATAGTAAAACCCTGCCTCGCGAGACTTCGGCGACGGCATCGTGCCGAGTATCAGCACGCGCGAGCGCTCGTCAAACACGGGCGCAAGCTCGTGGAGCACGCGCCCGGATATCATGATATCTCATAATCCACGCTTACCGAGCCGGTGCGGATACTCTTGCAGAACTCCGCGACCTCAACGTGGAGCGGATTTGTACTGTACGCGTTCAGTGCCTCAAGGCTGTCAAAATCCGCGACGAGCACCGCGTCGTAGCTTCTGTCCGAGGGGTTGACATTCACGCCGACCTCCATGGAGAGTATCTCGGGGATCTTGCCCTTAAGCGCAAGCAGCCGCTCGCGGAAGAGCAGCATATTGTCGTGCTCGCCTTCCTTGAATTTCCACATTACAACGTGTCTTATCATCAATAATCAACTCCATTTTCTAACGTTTTCCCCCGCCTGCGGCGGGGGAAACGCGTGGTTTATATTAGTTTGATTAAGCCTCTACGGAGCCCAAAGCAGACCTCGTCGCTTCGTAATCCCGCTTTACCTCCTCGTAGAGCTCATCTGCGTTAGGGGCGGGGTTGGCGTTGTCTCTCAGCGCCTCCGTCAGCGCCGCCGACGACTCGCGGAGCTTATCCAAGCCGAGATTTAAGCACAGGCCCTTAAGCGTGTGCGCCATTCTGAACGCCGTCGGGATATCGCCGCCCTCATAAGCCTCGACAAGCGCGGGATAGGTCGGGTCGGCGGGGAATTTCAGGGCGAACTTCAAGAGCATAGCTTCCTTATTGCACATTCTGGCAACTGCCGCGTCGAAGTCCGCGCCTATGCTCTCATAACATTCCTTTAAGGTCACCGATGTTCGCTCCTTTCATAATGCCGTACTCGCTTTCAAGCGGCACGAGCTTGCCGATAACTCCGGTATATCTCTGCGGCTCGGCGATCGTGAACGTCGCGCGGCAGACGAGCTTATATGTCGTGTATTTCGTGTTCGCGGGCGTCTGGATATTCGTCTCGCTGCTGTCGGTGATCCTGAACAGCTTCGGCTCGCCCTCTACCTCGTGGAAGTTGAACTGAACAATGGGATTCTCCGGCGGAAGCGAGCGGAACGCCGCCGAAAGCTCGCGGAGCTTCTCCTGCCCGAACACACCGATAAGCTGCTCGCTGTGAACGGGGTCGATAATCGTTTCCTCCACGCCGAGCACCTTCGCGGCGTTTTCGGAGATCGTGAGCATTTTGGACTCGGCGTTGTACTCGAACGAGCAGCCGCCTGTGATGCCCTCGAAGAAGCGGCTCTTCATCTTTTCGTACTCCAGCAGATGGAGCAGTCTGTCGGACGAGTAGAGCGCGTCGCTCTTGAGGAGCTCCTTCGCGAACTCGCGCACGTCGTACTCCGCGTTGAGATCCGCGCCGCCCTCTTTTACGAGGCGCATCTGCTCCGCGCGCTCGTTAAGGCACTCAATAAGCAGCGGATTGAACTGTCCGCACTCGCCCTTTGTTATCATTTCCAGCGCCGTCGCGTGGGAGAACGCCTTTTTGTAGCAGCGCTCCGCCGTCAGCGCGTCATAAACGTCCGCCAGCGACACAAGCTGCGCCTCGATCGGGATATCGTCGCCGACAAGCCTGTCGGGATAGCCTCTGCCGTCCCAGCGCTCGTGATGCCAGCGCGCAACGGCATACGCCATTTTAACAAGCGGCTCGTTCTTGTGGAACGGAAGATCGTTCAGCATTTCCGAACCTACCGCCGAGTGGGATTTCATTATCGCGAACTCCTCGTCGGTGAGCCTTCCGGGCTTGTTCAGAACCGCGTCGGGAATACAGATCTTACCAACGTCGTGCAGCGCGGCGGTCTTTGTGATAAGCGAAATTTTCTCGGGAGTGAGCCCGTACTTATCGGTTTTCTCCGCCATTGCCTCCGCGAGGATATTCGTGTAGGTCTGAACGTTTACAACGTGCATTCCGCACTCGTTGTTTCTGAACTCAACAATATGAGCCAGAATGTCGATCATCATCTTGGACTCTTTTTCTCTCTCATAGAACTGATCCGCGAACAGCCCCATAAGCTTTCTCTGCTTCGCGTAGAGATTTATAACGTTCTGGCAGCGTCTGCGGACGATGAGGTCGTCGAACGGACGGTGGATAAACTCCGTCACGCCGAGCTCGTAAGCCTTGTGGATCGTGTCGGCGGAATCGTCCGCGCTTATCATAATAACGGGCGTGTCCGTCAGCCACGAGTTCTTTTTCATCACGTCGAGAACCTCGATGCCGTTCATTTCGGGCATCACCATATCAAGCAGCACCAGCGAGATCTCGGTGCTCCGCTTGTTAAGCAGCGTGATAGCCTCTTTGCCGTTGCAGGCCTCTAAAATCTCATACTCCCCTCCGAGCATATCGGTAAGTATCTCACGGTTCATCTCGGAGTCGTCAACGATAAGTATTCTTTCCATAGCCAAAGCGCAATAGCCTCCTTGTTAGAATTTAACGTGGACTTCACCACTATACATAACAATTATACCATAAGTTTTTGCGTTTGTCAATACCGACGCAAAAATTCCCCCGCCTAAGGCGGGGGAATTAACTATCAACTAACTGCTATTAAACTAAAAACTATCAGCCCATCGGCTCTGTTTTGGGCTTGCTGCTGCCTCTCGGAGTAACTCCCTCCGGGGCGGGATAGCGCGGCTTCATCTCTCGGTTGGAGTGCTGCTGAGCGGGCTTTTTGTGACCGTCGGGCATCATCGGCTCGAGAGAGGGCTTCTTGGCGGGTGCGGGTCTCGAAGCGGGAGCCGCGGGCTTCGCTTCATCCATCTCGCTCGTCATCGGCTCTAGGCTAGGCTTTTGGGTGAGCGTCGACGCAGGCTTCGGAGCGGGCGCGGGGCTTTCTTCCATAATCACCATCTCGTCAAGCGAGGCGGGCGCTTCGGAAATTGCCTGCGGCGCACTTTCCGGTATAACCTCAGATACGGGAGAGGCAGCGGGTGCGGGTCTTGAAGCAGCTCTCTCCTGCTCCGCGAACGCAGCCGTTCCGCCGGTGTTGTCCTCGTACCACTTTGCCGCCATCATTGGGCTGAGCACCGCGTCGAAGACCTCCGTCGTGCCCTCGAATACCGTCTCTATCGGCACAACGCCGTCCTGGTTCGGCTGGCAGATATCGTAGCTTATCTGGCGGCGATATTTAACGCGGAAGTACAGGAACTCGGGCGGGAGACGGTCTATCTGCGAAATCTCCTCAAGCCACTTGAACGGCGTCATACCGCCGATGCTCACGTCGTCGATAAGCCAGCCCGAAGCCGCCGCAGCGTCGTTGTGGCAGAGATACAGCGAAAAGTTGAACTTCTGCTCCTTTTCGCCGTTCATCAAGCCAATCGAGAAGCGCTTTACTTCAAAGCTGTTGAGAATTCCCGTTTCGTAGCCGCAGCACGGGCAAACGCCGCCGTAGCCGTAAAGCTTGGCGTTTACGTCGCGTGCGAAATAGTTGCGGTACGCCTTGGGATTAGACCGCTCGTAAGGCGCTATTCTTCTCACCTGCTCGCACAGGTAATCAAACTCCGCGTGGCTGATCGTCGGCACGGGCTTGTAGTAATACGGCAACTGGTCGATAAGGAGGAGGTTCGGCTCCTCCGCGCCGCCGTAAAGCGCGCGCAGGCGGTTTTTGCTTTCGCCGGTGAGAATAAACTCCGCGAAATCCGCGAACTGCGGCTTGCTCATTCCGTCGCGCAGAATGATAAACTTCGCCGCCGCCTGCTTATCCTCGGGAGCGATCGGCGCGGAGAGCGTCACGATCTTCTGGAGCTTGTCGTCCGCGTCAAGCAGCGCTATCTTGTCAAGCCCAAGGTCGCAGACGTAAATCTTCGCGAGGGTTTCTTCAACCTCCGCTTCGCCGCCCTTTATCGGCAGCACAGAGAGCACGTCACCCGTGTCGAAGGTAAATCTGCCCGCCGTGAACACAAAGTCGAACACGCGCTTGTTAAGCAGTCCGCTTTCAATAAGTGCGTAAACGTCGCCGATTATATCCAGCAAGTCTGCCGTCGAGATGTTCGGCGGAATCATAAACTGCTTGCCGTAAACCGAGAAGCGATAGCGCTTGTTGATGTCGAGCACAAGCGAAATCTCGCCGCCCTGCGACTTTATCTCCTTCAGGAACTGAATGGTGTCCTTGCCGTTGGTGAAGGAGTTCACCATAAGCGTGGAGATCTGGTTGAAGATCTGGTGGTTCTCAAAGCGCATTTCGTGCGATTGCAGCACGTCAAACGCCTTTTTGAGGTTGTTGATGTTGATTTTGGAGATCTCGAATTGAAGCTGCGCCGTGCCGCTTGTTACGACCAGCTGGAAGTACTTCATCGAGATGCGGTAATTCTCGCCGAACATCTGGTCGATGATGTCAAACGTCTTGGCGAACTGATCCTCGTCGACGATAGTGCCGCTCTGGAGACTGTCGCCCAGCTTCAGCGCGATGATGCTCTTGAAGCTCTGCGAAAGCTCGTAGTCCTTGTGCTTCTTGATGTTACCGTCGGAGGACATAAAGTATTGGTTTCCGTCCTGATAGAACGAATACAGATACTCCTCGCCGCCCTCGTCGGTGCCCGCAACGGACCACTGATACCGCGCCACAAGCACGTGGTTGTCGTCCTTGCCATACCACTCGTTCATCTGCTCGATGTCCTGTTCGAGCAGCTTCGCCGCGGAGCCGTCGTCGTGATCCTCTTTAGTCACGTCGTCGTGCTCTGTAAAGAAGCCGTTGTCGCGCAGCTTCGAGAACAGCACGGGCTCCTCGGTATGCGGGAACTGAATGGACATACTGTCGCCGAACTTCTCCCGAAGCCCCTTGGCGATCACGGTCGTATTTATATAATTGTAGAAGAACTCGAAAACATACTGCTTCGGGCGGAGCTGATAACGCTCCGGGTTGTCGTCGCGCTGCGCGAGCTCCAGCACGAACAGCCGCTTGTATTCCTCGGCGGCGTTCATAATGCCCTGCTCTATCTTCTCCGAGCACTCCTCAAGCGAGTCGTACTTTATTCCCGAACGGTTGTTCGTGATGAACTTGTTCGGCACGGAAACGAAGAACGCCGACAGCTGATCCTCAACGAATTTCTGATTAGCCGCGTTTACAAAGCCCGTCAGCTCGAACGTCGAGAAGTAGTTGTACTTGCTCATCAGCACCTTTGCCGCGTCGCGCTTCGCGCCCGAAATCGCGTACGGAATAAGGTAAACAAACCCGTCGTATTCCGCGCTGATAAAGTCCGCGACGCTCTTGCCGTTCTCGGAGAAGCGCACCTTCGGAATATCGTTCACGTCCTTCTGGATCCGTTGGATCTTGTATACAACCTCCGGCTTGCCGTAGTTGATAACCGCGACGTTGAACGTCCTCTCGGCGCACTCCTCGGTGTCGGCGGATCTCAGGTGCTTTTTCTTGAGGAACGCAAAGCACAAGTCCACCATATTGATGTAGCTGCCCTTTGCGGATGTAAGCGATGTCAAATTCTCGTGGAGCGTTTTCTGCTCGTCAAGCGGCAGCGCGAAGATAACCTCCGTGTGCGCGAACGGCTGTCCGTTCAGCTCCAGCTCGCGAACCTTCAGCGTGCCCTCGTCGTTTACAACGCGCAGCGAATATTCGTTCGAGCGCATCTTGAACCAGTCGACGTTCGCGAAGACGCTCTTCGCGCCCAAACCGAACCGACCCTCGCGCTTCTTGTCGCCCTCGTTTCTGCCGACGGACAGATAGTAGAACACCTGCTCAAGATTAAAGCCCATTTCATTATAAGTGAGCTTGACCTGTCCCTCGTCGAGAAACTCGATCATGATCTTGATGTTCGGATCGTCATAATCGCACCCGAACGCGTTCTGCAGCAGCTCTCTTACAATGGACTCCCTCGGGTAGTCCTTGAAGATGCTGTTTACGTTCGCCGCGCCGCGCCCCGCGAACTGATTGTTGAAATAGTCCTTAAACGGCGCGCTGTCGAACTCGCCGTTTTTCAGCTTTTGCTTTATGTCGGCAACGACCGCCCGCGCGCCCTCTTTGTCGCCCGCGGTATTTCGCTCAAAAAAATCACCGAGCAGCTTTTCAACTGCGTCATAGCTTCCGCTCATTATCCCATATCCCCGTTTCTCCGCGCAATATTTTCGACCCACCCGCGCGGGAGGCGATGTTGATTACTTTTTCATTTCCCAGCTCCGGCAGGGAAATGAAAAACCGGTTTATATTCCGTCGTTGTAAATTTTAATGTAATCCTTGAACGAGCGGTCGGAGCGATTTACGTCGCTTTCCTTTGCTCTGTATTTCCAGATGCCGAACAGAACCGGATACTGAATTCCGTCCTCAAGCTCAGAGATCTCCTGCTTTATCTTGAGATGGAAATTCTCGCTCTTCTCGCTGTTGTGGAGCTCGTCGATGGCGTTCTTGGCTTCTGCCAGACCGATCACCGCCTCCGCCGCGAACGGGAGATTGGTGTAGCCGTCGTCCTCGAAGGACTTCGCCATATCCTCCCTTTCGGGCGCGGTTTCAAGCTTGCCGCCGTTTATTACGCACAGCCCGTCGAGCCCGCCCATCGCCGCGGCGATGTCGTCGTCTGCCGACGTATCCGAAAGCCCGAGCAGCTTGTAAATATGCCCCAGCATCGCGCTCGCGAACTCCGCAAGCTGCTTGCTGTTCGTGATTTTCCCCGTCGCGGGGATCGTGTACTCGCACTTGACTTTCTTGATAAGATCAAGACAGTTGTCAACCTGCTTCGCGTAGTCGCGCGTGTATTTCAAATCGGAAATCAAGCCGTTTACGCACTCCGCCTTCTCCGGAATATCCAGGAGGATATTCCGCGCGGGCAGCTCCCCGCAGAACGCCGTTTCAAGCTGCAAATACAGCACCTTATCAAGCATACAGCTGTCGAACAGCTTGTTGGAGTCTCTGAAAATCATAAACTTCCGCTTGCTTTCGTCGCCGCCGTGGCGCGTCATTCTGCGCTCTAACAGCACCGGCGTCATCGGCAGTTCGTAGTTAACAATGTGCGTGATGTTCTCAATGTCGTCGCCGGACGTGCCGAGGCTGTCCGTGCCGATCACTATCCTCGGCAGCGGCGCGGCGCCGTCAACGGAAAGCTTGCGCTTTATCTCGTCGTTCCTATTCAGCTCCTCGCGTGCCACGTGAACGTCCGCGCCGTAAAGGCACGTGAGCGCCTTGCCGATGTAGTCCATCGTGTTTTTGTCGCAGACGTAAATCATCATGCGGCTTTGCGGGTCGTCCATAATCTCTCCGCAGACCTTAAGCATCGCGTCGAGCTTCTTGTCGAACGTTCTCAGATCCTCAACGTCCGAGCGCGTGTAGAACGGCTTTAAGTAGATTTTCTTCTCCTTCTCGTACTTCTCGCAGTCAAAGCCCTCGAAAACGTTGCCGCCGTAGAGGTAAGTCGGAAGCCCCGAGCGCAGGTCAACGCGCCTGCGTAGGTTCTGCATCGTCTCGTCCGAGAAGCCGTAGTCCACAAATGTGACGTTCCGCTTCGCGTCGCCGGTGTAAACGCTCTTGTCAAAGTAGCGCATAACGGGCAAACCCTCGTTCATACGCGCCGCCGAAGCGTCAAACGTAACCTTATCGGCGTTCGCGGAAAGCTCGCTGTTGTCGAGCACGGCTTTGATAAGCTCGCAAAGCTCGCGGCGGTCGTCCTCCGTTCTCGCGGGGAACGGCGTGTTTATCATCATCCTGTCGGCTGTCCACGCGAAATTCTCGCGGTATTTCCTGTAATCGGGAACGCCCGCGTTCATCTCCTCGTCGATGATGACCAGATCCCACACGAAGCGCCGCCCGAGCTTGGTCTTAAGTACGTTCTCCCTGAAAAGCGTCTCGCTTGAAATAATGTACAAGCCCGCGCTCTGCTCGTTGAAATAAACAAGCGGATCCGCCGCGCCCGTGATTATCTTGAAGTCCGCGCCGATGCCCGTCACCAGAACTCTGTACCAGCTGTAAGCCGTCGCGGAGTCGGATATGATGAGGATATTCGGGTTTTCCTTTGCCGCCAGAACGTCATAGATCCCAAGCGAGGCTTTTGTATACTTCTCCTGCCCGAACTCGCCGCAGTTTACGACAAACCCGAAGCTGCGGAGCTTTTCCGCCGCGGCGAGATTTACCGCCGACAGATTCAGACACGCCAAAGGCATCCACTTAAAGTTGCTCAAAACGAAAGCACCTCCAAAAATACAAACTCACGGGGCAACGGCTCCCGCCGCCCGGAATTTGTTATTTAATTCAAAAAGTATTACCCTATTTTAAAT
>JAIDPG010000259.1 GCA_029062865.1 Oscillospiraceae bacterium | reverse complement strand
GTTGTAATCAATTTGATTACAATAATATAATAACATATATGCGTTGTAATGTCAATGGTTACATCTAGATTTTGTATATTCGCACAAATTACTGTGCTTTTTATTGTCACTATTGACATTACAACAGAAATATGATACAATATTTTTATAACAACGAGGGGGAGGTTCTTAAATGCAGTTTTCATCAAGATTGACAATCGCTACGCACATTTTATTGTGTATTGAAACTTTTAAAGATGATTTTAAAGTTACGTCTAAAATTCTTGCGGGAAGCATAAATACAAATCCTGTCATTGTCAGAAATATATTGGGATTGTTATCATCGGCGGGAATTGTTGAAATAAAAGCCGGAGTGGGTGGGGCTTATTTAGCTAAATCGCCAAAAGAAATAACCTTATTGGATATATTTAAAGCAGTTGAAAAAGAAGAATCACTTTTTCATTTTCACGAAAAACCTAACCCGCAGTGTCCTATCGGAAGAAATGTTCATAACGTAATGGACGGAAAGCTTGAAAATATACAATCTGCAATGGAGAACGAAATGGCTAAAATTACCTTAGAACAGTTAGTTAAAGAGGCAAAAGAACACATATAAAAATTATGCCATTGCTCTCAAAAATGAAATCCCCCTCACAAAGCGAGGGGGATTTTGCGCCTTATTTGAGTTTAAACAACTTAAAGAACCACGACCCTGTTCTTGCCTGCCTTCTTCGCCTCGTAGAGCGCCGTGTCTACTCTTGTGCAGAGCGCGTCGGTCGTGTCGCCGGCCTTGGCTTGGGTAACGCCCAGGCTCACCGTCTGCATTCTTGCCAACGGGAACGGCGTGCTAGCAAAGAGCTGCCGCACAAGATCCGCGATAAGCGCCGCGGACGAAGCATCGGTATTGTGGAGAAGCATCATAAACTCCTCGCCGCCCCAGCGCCCCGCCGAGCAGGTCCCCGAGAACGCCGACTGCCTGTTGTTGAGGATATTCGCCAGCGCGATTATAACGTTGTCTCCCTCCTGATGCCCGTAGGTGTCGTTCACCTGCTTGAAGTTGTCTATATCGAGCATGATCAGCGACAGATTGCGGTTGTCTATCTCCTTGAGGCTGCGGTCGATCCGAGACTGTATCTCCTTGCGGTTGTAAAGCCCGGTAAGTCCGTCGACGATCGCCGCGGTTTTCAGCTGATCGTTCATGCTTTCGAGCTTCTTGTTCGTCTCCTCGAGCTCCAGCGCCGTCACGCTGATGAACGTCGCGAGGCGCGACACAAGCGGAACTCTCGATTGGGGAGTTTCGTCAAGCGTCACGGTCTTGACCTCGGAAGCTTTCTTCTCGCCCTCGCGCATTGCCGCGATAACGAGCGTTACGTTATGCTGATTGAGATTATTCTTATACCGAATGAACTCGCCGTGCGAGAAGAACCCGACGGACGGCGCGATGCTTTTGAACGGATAGATCTCGAACGTCGGCTCCTGAGTTGACCAGAACGCGCGTCTTGCGGCGCAGGAGAAGATATGTATCACGTCCGGCTGAAACTCCGCAATTTTGAGGCTGTCCTGCTTTATGCTTTCGACGATCGTCACCGGGTCGCCGTAGCAAAGCCGCACGACCGAGCCCACGTCGATATCCGAGCTCATCGTGATAGAGTCGTCCGCGTTGGAAGCGACCGGGGTTCTTAGAATTGTTGTGTCGTTATGCTCGTAAAACAGCGGGAATTCCAGCGTATTATAGAAGAAATTCTCATCGTTTTTGATATTCAGATAAGTTTTATAGACCTGATAAGCGGGAATTCCGTCAAGCTCGTGCAAAATCGAGCCGTCGGATTTCGTCACGATGAATTTTCGTCCCAGAGGCTTCCAGCCCGTGGCGTTTATGGACTCCACATAAAAATCCTCGCCGCCGTAGAAGATGATCAAAATCGACTTCTCGGAGAAGCCGAATACCTTTGAGAACACGCAGGAATCGCTGCTTGTGATGTCGTCGCTGCACGCCACGCCGCCGAAGATATGCACGCCGTCCGGTACATCGCGAAGCCCGTCGCAGAAGCGCGTCGTGGACGTTTCGGGGATCGTGAAGTACATCTCGATAGCTCTCACCCAAGGGTTTTTCTTGGTTTGCTCAACTATCTCCGCGGTGATGTCGTCAACGGGCATTTTCGACGTGTCGTACTGAAACAGCTTGACCTGCGTTGTCTCGCGCTCAATAGTCGTGCAGACGAGGGTAGTTGTTTCATAGAGCTTACAGTTCACGATGTTTCCGCTGGTAGAGCAGCCGAAATACAGATCGTCGGGGAAGTGCTTCTCGATAGCCTTTCCGACTTCCGAGAACGTCTCGGCGCGCAGATCCTCGGTATGTATTTGGAAAACCCGCCTTTCGCCGCTTTTGCACGATGTCTTAAACTCCGCGAGCTTTTCCTCAAGCTCCGCCAAACTCTCGAACTCAAATCGTGTCTGTTTCATAATGCCGCATTAACCTTCACTTTCCGCGCCAAACACCCGGCGCAAATTTTTATTATGTAAATATAATATAAATCTATGTATATTATAACATATCTGTTTAAAAATGTCAATAGTTCGGTGATTAAATTATTTTATCCGGATTTCGGCGGCGCGATCAAAAAACGTGCTTGGCGCTTTTACATTTTTTCCCCGAAACGGGCTGACAAATCGAAAAAATTGAGTACAGGCAATACCGTACAAAGATTGTCGTCTTACGAGACAGTCACATAACCCCAAGAGCAGTAGGAGCGAAAAAAGCGCCTGCTAAGGTGGAGCGAAGCGGAACCTTAGAAGGCGGCTAGCGCAGTCCGCGCAAAGCGCGGACTGCGCGCTTTTTCGCGATTTAAAATAAAACGAGAAAGTTAGTGCAACAAAACCGCATTAAAACTGTTTGCATTTATAAAAATTCCCTCGCCTCGCGGGGGTTTTTATTTTGAGCGGGTAAACGCTTCTGCTTTGAAAACTAACTGCTGACAACTTTTCTCCGGCAACTAATTGCATAATTTATCCAGTTTCTGTCAACAATATAACCAAATTCTGCAAACAGGAGTGATCTGAATGTCAAACACGAATTCCCCCGCTTTTTCGAGCGATGCCGCCGAGGCGCTTAGCTGCGCGGCGGCTATCGCGGGGCAGCTGGGGCATGCTTATGTCGGCACCGAGCATTTGCTCTGCGCGCTGTCGAAGGGCTCGAACAACGGCGAAAGCGCTGCCGGGGCGCTGCTCGCCAAGCAAAAGATCCGCTTCCGCGATCTGGTTTTGCAGCTGAAGGAGCGCGTCGGCGTGGGGGAGAGTCCGCTTGAAATAACGCTTTCGGAGAACAATTTCTCGTCGCGGCTGCGTAAGCTGCTGCTGAACGCCCGAAGCTACGCCGCGGCGAAAAACGACAGCTGCGTCGGCACGGAGCACCTTCTGCTGGCGATTTTGACCGACCGTGAGTGCACGGCGTATTCTATGCTCTGCGAGGTGTCCAAATCCGAGCAAAGCGTATCGAAGCTGTACGGGAGCGTCGCGGCGAGGAATTATGAAGCGCCGGGCTTTGACAATCTGCCGCCGCGGAGATCCTCGGCGAAGAAAGCGGAAACGCGCGAGCTGCCCGTGCTTCAGATGCTGTCGAAATACGGCAGGGAGCTCACCGCGGAAGCCCGCGAGGGGCGGCTTGACCCCGTCATCGGGCGCGAAACCGAGACCGAGCGCCTTGTGCAGATCCTCCTGCGCCGCACGAAAAACAACCCGTGCCTTATCGGCGACGCGGGCGTCGGGAAAACCGCCGTCGTTGAGGGCTTCGCGCAGCGCGTCGCGCTCGGCACCGTCCCGCCCGAGCTCGCCGAAAAGCGCCTTTTCGCGTTGGACTTATCGGCAATGTTAGCAGGAGCCAAGTACCGCGGCGACTTTGAGGAACGGCTTAAGGGTGCGCTCGACGAGGCGCTTGCCAACCCCGATGTTATCCTGTTTATCGACGAGATCCACATGATCGTCGGCACGGGAGCTGCCGAGGGCGCTATCGACGCGGCGAGTATTCTGAAGCCGCTTCTCGCCCGCGGGAAGCTCTCGCTTATCGGCGCGACGACGATCGACGAGTACCGCAAGTTCATCGAAAAGGACGCGGCGCTCGACCGCCGCTTCCAGCCGATTACGGTTCTCCAGCCCGACGAGCGCGGCGCTGTCTCTATTCTCCGCGGGCTGCGCGGGCGGCTTGAGGAGCACCACCACGCCGTCATCACGGACGGCGCGATAAACGCTGCCGTGGCGCTTTCCGAGAGGTATCTCGGCGACCGCCGTCTGCCCGACAAGGCGATTGATCTGATCGACGAAGCCGCCGCGCGTGTTCGCACGGAGAGGCTTTGCGCCAAGTTTTCCATTTTCAAGGCGAAGGACAGGGAGCGCGTTGTCGTTGACGAGGACGACGTTGCCGCGGCGGTTTCGTCCATGACGGGAATTCCCGCCGCGCGGCTCACCGAGGACGAGGGCAAGCGCCTTTCCAATCTCGAGGAGCTTCTCCGAGCCCGCGTCATCGGGCAGGAGAACGCCGTAAAGCTCGTCGCGAACGCCGTCCGCAGGGGGAGAGCGGGGCTTAAGGACCCCGCGCGTCCTATCGGCTCGTTTTTGTTCCTCGGGCAGACGGGCGTTGGCAAGACGGAGCTCTCGAGAGCGCTCGCCGAGGGCGTTTTCGGCAGCGATAAACGGCTCATACGCTTCGATATGAGCGAGTTCTCCGAGCCGCACTCCATCTCCAAGCTGATAGGCTCGCCGCCCGGCTATGTAGGCTATGAGGAGCAGGGCAGGCTGATAAAAGCCGTCCGCACCGAGCCCTATTCCGTCGTGCTTTTTGACGAGGTGGAGAAAGCCCACCCCGACGTGCTGACAATTCTTCTCCAGATTTTAGAGGACGGTAAGCTGACCGCCGCGGACGGACGCGTTGCGGATTTTAAGAACACGATCATAATAATGACGGGGAACATCGGCGCGGAGGAGCTCCGGAAGAGCTTTCTCGGTTTCGGTAGCGCCAAGGGCGGCAGCTCCGACGTTATGCGGGCGCTGAAAAAGCAGCTCCGCCCGGAGCTGCTCAACCGCATTGACAACGTAATAGTTTTCGAGCGTCTTTCCGACGGCGATATGGAGCATATTTGCCGGAAAATGCTTGCGCAGGTCGCCGCTCGCGCGAAGGAGCGCGGCATTGAGCTGACGTTCGCGGATTCCGCCGCGCGGCATCTCTGCGAGAACGCCGCCGCCGAGGACATGGGAGCCCGCCCCCTGCGCCGAAGAATTACCGCCGAGGTTGAGGACATGCTCTCGGCAAAGATAATCAAAGGCGAGCTCCCCGAAGGCACAAGAGCCGAGGTAGTGTTTGAGAATAACGAGTTCGCCGTTTTGATACCCAAAACGCAGAATAGTTGATACGTGAGCCTTTAATGCGTCGCCCTTGTGTTGACGGGCTCGTAACGCGCCTTTTATGCCGTTCCCTTACACTAATCTCCGCCGGATTTAAAAGTCGCGAAAAACCGGCTCACTTCGTTCGTCTAGCCGCCTGCTAAAGTTCCGTTTCGCTTCGCTACACTCCACTTTAGCAGGCGCTTTTTTCGCGACACAGCTACCCGGCAGGTTATCTTGGCGGTTACGCGCATTATATGCGCCGCCCTTGTGTTGACCGGCTCGCTTAATTAAGTTGTCTTGATCATTGCGCTTTTTCGAGCATACTCTCGGCGAACACCGCGTATCCCCGCGTCGGGTCGCCGACGAGAACGTGAGTGACCGCCCCGGCGAGCTTCCCGTTCTGGATTATCGGGCTGCCACTCATTCCGCGGACAATGCCGCCCGTCTTTTCGAGCAGCTCCGCGTCGGTGATCTTTATCAGCATCCCCTTCGAGCCCGTAAGATCCGCGAGGTTTATCCGCTCGATCTCAATAGAGTATTCGCGCGGCTCGCTGCCGTCGATCGTCGTCAGAATAGTCGCCGTGCCGGGCTTTACCTCCTGCCTGAACGCCGCCGGGATTTTTTCGTCTGTGACTAACCTGTCGCCGTTAGTCTTATCCAGCTTGCCGAAAACGCCCGTCGGGGTGTTCGCGGAGAGCTGCCCGAGCTCCTCGGGGAGCATCGCGCCGCAGAGCTCGCCGGCAGCTCCTTTTTCGCCTTTTACGATGTCGAAGATCTCAGCCGCCGTTATCTCGCCCTGCCCGAACGGCACCGCGCCGCCCGTCGTCGCGTCACTCACCGCGTGCCCAAGCCCGCCGAAAATCCCCGTTTCGGGCTCGACGAACGTCAGCGTGCCGATGCCCGCCGCGCTGTCGCGAACCCACGCGCCGATTTTCCGGACGCCGTCCGAGAGCATTGTCGCGACACTCACCGAAACGCAGCTCTCGCCGCGCCTGTAGACAAGTTCCGCGCAGTTATCGCACTCGCGAATTGCCGCGGAAAGCTCCTCGTTTGAAGAGACCTCCGCGCCGTTAACGGAGATTATCACGTCTCCCTCGCGCAGCCCCGCTTCTTCCGCGGGAGAACCCGCCGCCGCGCCGATTATCATAACGCCATCAGACAGCATTTTTATCCCGAACGGCTTGCCGCTTGGGATTACATAGCGCCGCTCCGTTTCGGTGATCTCCGCGCGCTTTATCGGGATATTTCCGAGGAAATATTCCGCGCCGCGGCTTGTCTGTCGCAAAACCGCGGGCGAAAACCCGACATCACCGAGACTTGCGCCCGCCTGCGCGGAGATCTGCATCGGCAGCGCCGCGTAGAGATACGCGTAAACGCTCACAAAGCCCGCCAGAACCCCCGACAGCGCGCCGTAGATCAGTTTTCCTGTTTTATATCGAATATATTTTAACATACTAAAGCCTTTCGTTGAATATAGGATTGAGAAGCCGCGCTTTTACACACGCGGCGGAATTTTCACAGCATTATTTTCTGCGTAAGCTTCTCGATTATGAGTTGAAAAAATCGGCGGATATATTAAGTTTTCTCGGTAAATTTTTACAGCGGCACATTTTTAAATACGGCGTGTTGATGATAATAAAAAAGCTGAATTCGGGTTTTTATGCGGATTCTTGAAAAGCAAAGCCCGCCCTCGCGCGGCAGGAAGCGTTCGGGCGGCGAGCTCGCGCCATCTCTCCGGCGGGCAAGCAAACCCCGCTTTCCCGCTCGGCGGGAAGCGCTTTGGGCGGGGCAGCAACCCCCGCGCCAACTACATACTTATTTTGCCACAAAACCCCTTGACAAGCTCGGAAAAAAATGGTATAATATAATGTGTATTTGTATTTTGCGCCAACGGAGCGGATTTAAGGGCGAATAAGCTCGCCGCTCGCTTGATTTGGGATTTAATTGCGGTTTTTAACCTGCGTTATACATTACAAGAGAATAGTTGAAATCGGAAGTCCAACGGTTGTTCCGTATGTTTTTGTGCGCTATTTTGCTAAATTCAGCCGTGATTTCCACCGGAGAAAGGAAAAGTATGGGATTATTGTCAAACAAGAGCTTGCTGACCGAAAAGGAAAGCATTGCCAAAAAACAGACTAATTTTCAGAATAACAAGCAGACCGTGAAAAAGCAGAGCTACAAGAACGCTCCGTCGTCGAAAACGTTCAAGAAAACCACAGCGCTTCCCGCGAAGCCGCTTGCCGCTCCCAAAGCTGAAAAGCGCCCCGTGCTTGGGAGAAATAACACGCCGAAGGAGGAGCGCAAGCCGCGCGAGAACCGCAGCACTCCCGTGAGATTTTTCGCTCTCGGCGGGCTTAACGAGATCGGCAAGAATTTGTACGTTTACGAGTGCTCAAACGATATGTTCATCGTGGACTGCGGGCTGGCGTTCCCGGACGACGAGATGTTCGGCGTGGATCTGGTCGTGCCGGATTTCACGTATCTTGAGAAGAACAAGGACAAGTTCCGCGGGATAATCATCACGCACGGACACGAGGATCACATCGGCGCGCTGCCGTATCTCCTCAAGAAAGTGAACGTGCCGATTTACGGAACGCGTCTCACGCTCGGGCTTGTCGAGGGCAAGCTGAAGGAGCACAACCTGCTCTCCTCCGCGAGTCTCAACGTCATCGAGCCGCGCCGCAACGTCAGAATGGGCTGTATGAGCGTGGAATTTATCCGCGTCAATCACTCTATCCCCGACAGCTGCGCGCTGGCTATCCACACTCCCGCGGGCGTTATCGTCCACACGGGAGACTTCAAGGTCGACTACACGCCGATAGAGGGCGGGATAATTGACCTCGCGCGGTTTGGCGAGCTCGGCAACCGCGGCGTTCTCGCTCTGATGAGCGAAAGCACGAACGTCGAGCGTCCGGGTTACACGAAATCCGAAAGCACCGTCGGCGAGAGCTTCAAGGGCTTGTTCGCCCGCGCCGAGGGAAAGCGCATTATAATCGCGACATTCTCCAGCAATATCCACAGAATTCAGCAGATAATCGACGAGGCGGTCATTCACGGGCGGTATGTCGCCGTTTCTGGAAGAAGCATGACCAACGTCATCACAAAGGCCGTTGAGCTGAATTACATCAAAGTGCCTGACGGCACGCTTATCGACATTGAGGACGTGAACAAATACGACCCCGAGGAGCTTGTCATCGCGACGACGGGCTCTCAGGGCGAGCCGCTCTCGGCGCTTTCGAGAATGTCCAGCGGCGATCATCGTCAAGTGACGATCACTCCGAACGACTTCATCATAATCTCCGCGAACCCGATTCCCGGCAACGAGAAGCTTGTCACCAAGGTAGTAAACGAGCTGATGAAGCAGGGCGCGGACGTTATTTACGAGAGCATGTACGAGGTTCACGTTTCGGGGCACGCCTGCCAGGAGGAGCTCAAAATGATGATCTCGCTGACGAAGCCGAAGTTCTTCGTGCCTATCCACGGCGAGTACAAGCACCTGAAAAAGCACGCGCAGCTAGCGGAGGGCATGGGAATTCCGGAGACAAACACGTTTGTTGCGGGCTTGGGCGACGTTCTTGAAACAGACGGAGTTGATATGAAGTTCACGGGCACCGTGCCGAGCGGAATGGTTATGGTTGACGGCCTCGGCATCGGCGACGTGGGCAGCGTCGTTCTGCGCGACAGAAAGCACCTCGCCGAGGACGGCGTTATCATTATCGTCGCGGCAATGAACCGCGAGACGGGAACGGTCGTTTCGGGCCCGGAAATCGTTTCGCGCGGCTTTGTTTACGTCCGCGAGAGCGAGGAGCTCCTTGACGAGGCAAAGCAGCTTATGTGCGGCGTTATGGACGATCTCGCGAACCGCCGCGTCCGCGAGTGGGGCAACATAAAATCAGCCCTGCGCGACGCGCTGTCGGACTTCATCTACCAAAAAACCAAACGCAGCCCGATGATCTTGCCCATAATTATGGAGATATAAAGAACGTTTAGTTGTCTTTCCCCCGCCGGAGGCGGGGAAATGACAGAAAAAATTAACGGGTGGTGAGCTTATGCGGAACTTCTATAAATCCAACGTGCTGCTTGTAGCGGTCTGCGCTCTTATCGTTATTCTTGTAGGCGTGGACGTTTATATGTTCCGGCAGGACGCGCTGAAGTTCTGGGTGACGCTCCCCGTGATTTTGGGCGTATCGGGGCTGACGCTCGGGAAGCTGCTTCAGATCCGCCAGAGTGAGTACTGGTATTTCGAGCAGCTTTCGGAAGAGATCCGCGGCACGGACTCTATGTCGCTTATCGCGTTCCCGCTCCCTATCTGCGTCGTTGACAGCGAGCGCTCTATAATCTGGAGCAACGACTGCTTCAACGAGACGTTCTACACTCCCAGCGAGGATCTCACTTCCATCGACGAGGTGACGGATATGCCCGTGGAGCTGTTCGGCTCGGAGGGCAGAGAGATTCGCTATGAGGGCAAGTGGTTCCGCGTGTTTTCGACGGCGCACGAGTTCAGCGTCGACAACCGAATTACCGAAAAAACCGTGTTTGGTGCGGAGAAGGAAGAGCAGTTCGAGAAGATAACGATGCTCATCTTCCGCGAGGACACGGACTACAAGCAGCTCAAGGAAACCTACGATATGAGCCGCCCGATCGTTATGATGGCGATGGTCGACAACTACGAGGAGCTCCTTTCCGGAGCGAAGGAAAGCGACCGCGCCTCCGTAACTATCGAGGTCGACAAGAAAATGGAGGAATATTTCGCCGACAAGCACGCCGTTTTAAAGAAAATCAGCGGCGAGAAGTTTTTGATCATCTTAGAGGACAGGTATCTCCGCGAGATGATAAAGGACAATATGTCTATCATCAATCAGATGCACGAGATAAAGGTCGGCGAGCGGCAGAACGTCACTATGTCTATCGGCGTGGGAACGACCGCCTCGTCGTTCTCCCAGAGTGAGCGCTTCGCCAGGGAGATGCTCGACAAGGCTTTAGACCGCGGCGGAGACCAGGTGCTCGTAAAGACCGCCGCGGGCTTTGATAATTTCGGGGCGACTTCCAAGGGAAAGGAGCGCACGGGAAAGGTAAAGATCCGTCTCGCCGCGGAGGAAATAAAGAAGCTTATCGTAACGTCGGACACCGTGTACATAATGGGGCACGCGTTCGGCGATTTCGACAGCGCCGGGGCGGCTATCGGGCTTACGTGCGCTATCCGGCGAATGGGCAAGCCCGCGTACACGGTCGCGAAATTCCGCGACGAAACGAAAACCAACGCCTCGGCGCTGTTTGAGCGTTTCGCCGAATACGACACGCCCGTGGCTATCGAGCCGCCGGAGGCGAAGCAGTGGATAAGCCCGCGCTCGTGCCTTATCATCGTTGACACTCACATCATCAAAAAGCTCGAAGACCCGGAGCTATATGAATTAGCGCAAAAGGATCGCGTCGTTATCATAGATCATCATCGATTAAGCGCGGGCGCTATAACGGAGTTCGGCGTGCGCTGCCAGGAAAGCAACGCTTCCAGCGCGTCGGAGCTTGTCACGGAGATTATTCAATATCTTAATGCGGACATAGTGCTGAAGCCGCTTGAAGCGGAGGCGCTGCTCGCGGGGATCACGCTTGACACAAAGGATTTCGTTATGAGAGCGGGCGTTTCGACGTTCGAGGCGGCGGCGTATCTGAAAAAGCTCGGCGCGGACACTATCGCCGTAAAGAAGCTGTTCGACACATCGATAGAAAACCAGACGCGGAAGTCGCAGATCATCTCCTCGGCGAAGATCTACCGAGGGCGCTGCGCGATAGCGCTTATCGAAGAGAGCGTTCCGGGGCTTCGGGTGCTTTGCAGCCAGGCGGCGGACGAGATGCTGTACCTGCGCAATGTCGACGCGTCGTTCACGGTTTATCCTATCGAGAACGGCTGGAGCATTAGCGCGCGGAGCTTAGGCAAGGTCAACGTTCAGGTCATTATGGAGAGTATGGGAAACAAGGTAGACG
Organism: Oscillospiraceae bacterium; assembly: GCA_029062865.1. GTDB lineage: Bacteria > Bacillota > Clostridia > Oscillospirales > Ruminococcaceae > CAG-115. The sequence continues at coordinate 6,888 of JAIDPG010000259.1, read as the reverse complement.
ACGGCGGCGGACACCAGACAATGGCGGGCGCGCAGCTCTACGAGATAACCGCCGAGGAGGCGCTCGACAAGCTCCACGAGGCGATCGACGAGCATTTGCAGGAGAACTGACCGCTGGTAAAATCAGATAATACGGGAGGACAACAACTATGAAGGTTATTTTATTACAGGACGTTAAAGGCACGGGCGTTAAGGGCGAGGTCAAGGATGTCAAGGACGGCTACGCGATCAACTGCCTTATCAAAAAGGGCTTGGCGCAGGAGGCAACCCCTGCGAATTTGAACAAGCTCCAGGGGCAGAAGGACAGCGCTCAGCATAAGATCGACGTGGACATCGCAAACGCGAAGGACATCGCCGCGAAGCTCGACGGCAAGACGATCGAAGTCGGCGCGAAGGCGGGGCAGAACGGCAGACTGTTCGGCACCGTGACCTCTAAGGAGGTCTCGGCGGCGATAAAGCAGTCGCTGGGGCTTGACGTTGACAAAAAGAAGATCAACATCGCGATGAAGATAGAGGGCTTCGGGGATTTCTCCGCGGAGGCGCGGCTGTACGCGGGTGTTTCGGCGAAGTTCACCGTAAGCGTTAAGCCCGCGGAATAACCGATAAACAAGCGGTGTTTTTTGGAGGAAAAAATGGCGAATTTCGATTTGGCGGGGCTCGCTCTGCCTTATAATATTGAGGCGGAGGAATCCGTTCTCGGCTCGATGCTTATCGACGCGGAGCTCATCGGCGATATTGTGCAGATAATCCACCCGGAGCATTTCTACTCCGACGTGAACAGGGGAATTTTCGAGGCGATTTTCAGCCTCTACACGAACAACCGCACCGTCGATCCTGTTACGCTTATTGATGAGTGCAAGCTGCAGGGCGTTTTCAAGGACAACGCGGCGGCTACGTCTTATCTTTATCGCCTGATGAACGGCGTTCCCAGCCCGCGCTCCGCGCCGAAATACGCGGCGATCGTCATCGAGAAGTATCTCTTGCGGACGCTCATTCTGTCCTGCCGTGATATTATCGACGCGGCTTCGGGCGGCTCTGAGCGCGCGGACAGCGTTATCGACTTTGCCGAGCAGAAGATCTTCGAGATACGCGAGGGCGTTGAAAACCGCACGCTTGTGCCGCTTTCCACGATGCTTTACAGCCAGCTGGAGGTTGCCTGCAAGCTTATTGAGGAGTCGCTGGCTAATGGCGGAAAGCCGGTTATGTCGGGGCTTTTGACGGGCTTTTCCGATGTTGACAAGAAAATTTACGGGCTTAACCGCTCGGACTTGATTATTCTCGCGGCGCGCCCCGGTATGGGAAAAACGTCGTTCGCGCTGAACATCGCGGTGAACGTCGCAAAGAGATACAAGGACAAGGCCGTCTGCGTTTTCAGCCTGGAAATGTCCAAGGAGCAGCTTGTTGGGCGAATTATGTCCAGCGAGGCGCGTATTCCGTCCGAGGTTATGCACACGGGTCAGCTCCCGCGCGAAACCGCCCATGAGGATATGCAAAGGCTCATCAAAATGACGGAGGGACTGCGGTCGCTGAATATCTACATCGACGACACGCCCGGCACAAACGTCCCGGCGATAAAGTCAAAGCTCCGCCGCATTAAAGACCTCGGGCTTGTTATCATCGACTATCTTCAGCTGATGAACTCCGCGGGCAACTACAACGGCAACCGCGTTTCGGAGGTTTCGGAGATAACCAGATCGCTTAAAATAATGGCGAAGGAGCTGAACGTGCCGATCATCGTGCTGTCGCAGCTTTCTCGAAACTCCGAAAAGCGCGAAGACAAGCACCCGATGATGTCGGACTTGCGCGACTCGGGCTCTATCGAGCAGGACGCGGATATTGTTATGTTTCTTCACCGCAACTCGTATTACGACGAAAGCGACCCCGTGCGGAACATTTGCGAGTGTATTATCGCGAAAAACCGCCACGGCGAAACCGGCAAGGTGGAGCTCGGGTGGTTCGGCGAGTTTACGACGTTTGCGGAGGTTGTCCGCACCAATCCCGGTCACTGAGTTATGAGCGGATTTTACGATAAGATCAAGGACGCGCTGAGCGAGCTTCGGATGCTCTCCGGTGGCGGGCGCGTCTGCGTGGCGCTTTCGGGCGGCGCGGACAGCGTTTCGCTTCTTATTGCGCTGAACGAGCTTGAAATCAAGCTTTCCGCGTGCCACTTAAATCATGGTTTGAGAGGCGAGGCAAGCGACCGCGACGAGCGGTTCTGCCGCGAATTATGCGAGAAGCTCGGCGTGGCGTTTTACTCAAGGAAGATAAACGTCCGGGAGCTCGCCGAAAAGCACGAAAGCACCGAGCAGGCGGCGCGGCGGGTGCGCTACGCGTTCTTTGAGGAGGCGCTTTCGCGCTTCGACGCAGCGACTCTCGCGACGGCTCACAATGCCAACGACAACGCCGAGACGGTTCTGTTAAACCTGACGCGCGGCACGGGGCTCAAGGGGCTCTGCGGAATTCCTCCTGTGAGGAGCTTCGGAGAGGGCTTCCGCGTGATACGCCCGCTGATTTACTGCTCCCGCGCGGAGATCGAGGCGTTTCTGAACGAGCGCGGTCAAAGCTTCGTTACCGACGCGACTAATCTTTCGGAGGACTACACGCGCAACAAGATAAGGCGGCGCGTGCTCCCGGAGCTTGCGGAGATAAACCCGTCCATTCTGGCGGTGATCTCCCGAATGACAGGCGGCCTCCGCGCGGACAGCGAGTTCCTTGACGCTCTCGCCGAGGAGGCTCTCGCGAAAGCGCGGCAGGGAAGAGGCTGGAACGCCTTGGCTCTCGACGCGCTCCCGAATCCGATAAGGGCGCGGGCAATCAGAAAGATACTCATTGACGGCGGAATTGAGCCATCGTCACTCAGGATTGAAACCGCCGCGTGCTTGTTAAAAAAGCGCTCCGCGAGGTACAATCCGTGCAAGGACAGGTTCTTCACGATAAGAAAGGGCATTTGCTTTGTGGAGAATATCAAGCAGAATTACCGAAACCGCCCTTAAGGCAACCGCTCGACAATAATTATGCGGTGTTGCTTTAATTTACCACCAAAAATTTTCAGCAGATATTCACAAAAAATAATTGCAATATTGCTCGAAATGTGGTATAATGAATTTTGTAGTGGAGGAATACCGAATGTATATTCCAAAGGAAGTTGAACGAATATTATTCACGCGGCAGCAGCTTGACGAGTGCTCGGCGCGGCTCGGCACGGAGCTCACGCGCGATTACAGCGGCAAAGATCCGCTGTTCCTTTGCGTTTTGCGCGGCGCGGTGCAGTTCTTTTCCGATTTAGTCCGCGCGGTCGAGTGCCCGCTGGATATCGATTTCATACGCGCGTCAAGCTACAACGGCACGGAGAGCACGGGCGTCGTCAAGGTGGATATGATGAACGTCGGGGAGCTCGCGGGGCGTGATGTCGTTATAGTCGAGGATATCTGCGACAGCGGGCGCTCGCTTGTCGAAATGACGAAGGTCATCTCCGCGATGAAGCCGAAGTCGCTGAAAAGCGTGGTTCTGCTCGACAAGCCCACGCGGCGTGTTGTGGAGTTCAAGCCCGACTACACGGGCTTCGTGATTGACGATTTGTACGTAATCGGCAACGGCTTCGACTGCGACGGACGCTTCAGAAATCTTCCATACATAGGCGTTTACAAACAATCATAGTATTGCATAGGGCTTTGCCAAACAAAGCAAAGGATCCTTGAAGCCGGTGTTGTCTTAATAAGATCTTAATTTAAAGGCTATATAAAAAGCCGAAGCAAATATAAAAAAACGGTTGATCCGGAAAGGCGGTAAAAATGAAGAAAAACAAATTCCAAGGGGCGCTTATATATTGCCTTATCGCGGCGCTGCTGATATTCGGGCTGGTGTCCGTGCTGAATATGGCGGGGCAGAGAAGCGCGGCGGGCGCGAAAAGCTATTCGGACGTTATCTCACAGTTCGATAACCTCAACGTCAGCGAGTTCGAGCTCGACCTCGGCAAGGGCACGCTGCGATATGTTCTCAAGGGAAAGAGCGAGATCGAGACGTACTCAGTCCCGAACGTAAACGTGTTCTTAAACGACATCAACAGCGGCTATTCCGCGGACGGCAAGCGCATGGTGAATTACCGTATCCGCTATAACGAGGCGAACCCCGAAAGCCCGCTGAACGAGAATTACATCAAAATTTCCGACAACTCGTTTCTCGTAAATTTCCTGCCGTATCTTTTGCTTATCGGCGTGATGATGATCTTCACGTTTATCATAATGCGCCAGACCACGGGCGGGGGGAAGATGAACACGTTCTCCCGCGCGAACGTCCGCCAGCAGACGGGCAAGAAGGTAACGTTCGAGGACGTTGCGGGCGCGGACGAGGAAAAGCAGGAGCTCGTCGAGATAGTGGACTTCCTGAAAAGCCCGGGCAAGTATCGCGAGATCGGCGCGAGAGTGCCTAAGGGCGTGCTGCTCGTAGGCCCTCCCGGAACGGGTAAAACGCTTCTCGCGAAGGCAGTCGCGGGCGAGGCGGGCGCGCCGTTCTTCTCGATCTCCGGCTCGGACTTTGTGGAAATGTACGTCGGCGTCGGTGCTTCGCGTGTGCGCGATCTGTTCGACCAGGCGAAAAAGCACACTCCCGCAATCATCTTCATTGATGAGATAGACGCCGTCGGCAGACAGCGCGGTGCGGGCTTGGGCGGCGGTCACGACGAGCGTGAGCAGACGCTCAACCAGCTGCTTGTCGAAATGGACGGCTTTACCGAAAATGAAAACATCATCGTAATGGCGGCGACCAACCGCCGTGACATTCTCGACCCGGCGCTTCTCAGACCGGGGCGCTTCGACAGACAGGTCGTTGTGAATTACCCCGATATGAAGGGCAGAGAGGAGATCCTCAAGGTTCACACGAGAAACAAGAACATTGGTCCGGACGTTGACCTCAAGCGCATTGCTGGCTCGACAGTCGGCTTTACGGGCGCGGACCTGGAAAACCTCGTCAACGAGGCGGCGCTTCTCGCGGCGAGAAACAACCGCAAGGCAGTCACCGAGGCGGACATCGAGGAGGCGACGATAAAGGTAGTCGCCGGCCCCGAGAAGAAGAGCCATGTTGTTTCCCCCGAGGACAAGCGCATCACGGCTTACCACGAGGCGGGTCACGCTATAACGACCTATTGCTGCTCGACGCAGGATAAGGTTTACAAGGTTACGGTAGTTCCGCGCGGAATGGCGGCGGGCTTGACGTTCCACCTCCCCGAAAAGGATCACGCGCATATGACGAAAACGCGCATGGAGGAAAACATTGTCGTGCTCCTCGGCGGACGCGCGGCGGAGAAGCTCATTCTCGACGATATCACGACGGGCGCCTCCAACGACATCGAACGCGCTACCGGCGTTGCCCGTGATATGGTAACGCGCTACGGCTTCTCGGAAAAGCTCGGACCCATTCTCTACGGCAGCGCCGACCACGAGGTGTTCCTCGGGCGCGACTACGGTCAAGGTAGGAACTTCTCCGAAAACGTTGCGGCTGAGATCGACGCGGAGGTTCGCGAGGTTATTGAAACGGGCTACGAAAAGGCGCTTGCGATCCTCACCGAAAACCGCGACAAGCTGGAGCTCTGCGCGCAGTATCTTATCAAGCACGAAACGCTGGACGGCCCCGACTTCTACAAGCTTATGGAGGGCAAGATAAGCGTTGACGGAGACGAGATAGACGTGAATTCGGAAAAGACCGAGCTTGTTGAAGACAAGACAGAGCTTAACGAGAAAAAAACCGAGGAGAATTCCGAGGAAAAAACCGAGGAAAAGCCCGCGGACAGCGACCCTAAGGAATAAAAACAAAACGCCGCCCCTGCTATTATAATATGGCGGGGCGGTTTTTGAGGAGAAAAAATGGCGATAGAATACATAGACCAAGCGCCGACGCTCGCGGAGTACAAGGAAATGCGCCGCGCCGTGAACTTTATGGTGCTGTCGGACAGGATAGCGAGCAACGCGCTTAACAACGCGTTCCACATCACGACGGTGCGGGACAACGGGCGCGCGATAGGAATGATAAGAGTGCTGTCGGACGGCAGCTACGCGAATTTCATCACGGACGTTATGGTTATTCCCGAGTACCAGCGGCAGGGCATCGGCAAGGAAATGATGCGCCGCACGGTGGATTATATGAAGTCCACGCTGCAGCCCGGCGAGACGATAGTACTGTATCTTATGAGCGCTATCGGCAAGGAGGAGTTCTACAAGCAGTTCGGCTTCAAAGCCCGCCCGAACGAGGTGTGGGGCGCGGGGATGAGCCAATGGATCAGCAGCTAGTTATTGGAGAATAGTTGCTAGTAGCTGGTTATCCGAGTGGATATATTTATCAATTCAAGTAACTAACTAATCGCAATTAAACCGGAAACTGTAAGGGGTGTTTTTATGGAAAGAATTTGCAGAGAGTGCGGCTCGCTGGTTAATGGCGACGCTAAGTTTTGTCCCGTTTGCGGGAAGGTCATGGAGCGCGCGGTGGAGCTTACGAAGCAGCAGGGCGACGTAATGCCGCCGGTTGTCGCTCCCATTCAACAGAACACGCAGAGCGCGAACAACGTCGGCTCTTCGGCGGGTTACGGCGCGCCTCAGTACGGCTCGGGCGGCGTTCCGCAGAACATACAGCAGCCCACGAGACCCATCGGCGGCTATGAGCAGATGACCACCGGCGAGTGGATTCTGACGATAATCGTCGGCTCGTTCTTCGGCATTATCAGCCTTATCCTGAACATTGTCTGGGGCTTCGGCAGCACCACGCCCGAGCCCAAGCGCAGCTTCTGTAAGGCGATGTTTATCGTGAACATCATACAAACCGTCCTCAGCTTTATTCTCGGATTTATCTTCTTCGCAATGGCGATCGGCGCGGGGTATTCTTCTTCGTATTACTATTGATT
>JAIDPG010000258.1 GCA_029062865.1 Oscillospiraceae bacterium | reverse complement strand
ATGGTTAAATTGTAACATAACAAAAAGTTTTTTGCTGCGGTCCCCCCCGCCTGCGGGGGGTAGAACCGCGAGTTTGTATACAGTCTGCTCTCTTCCCTGCGGGAAGGGGGGAGAGCAAAGAAAAAAACTGTTGATTTTTGCGGTGGAATATGGTACAATAAAAATATAATATCGCAAAGGGGCGTTCAATATCAAAATCAACATAAAATTTCTAAAAAAAATCGCGGCTTTGCTTGCCGCCTTAACGATAATAACGCTTCTTCCCGCGTGCAGCCGCGACACCGGCGAGGGGCGCGTTTTCAAGTACGATATTTCGGGCAACCCCGATACGCTTGACCCACAGCAGTCCGAGGATCCGAACGCCGATACCATAATCGCGAATATGTTTACGGGGCTTGTGACAACGGCGCAGGACGGCTCGCTGCAAAGCGGCGTCGCCGAAAGCTGGAGCGTTTCGGATGACGGCTTGACGTACAGCTTCAAGCTGCGAAATGACGTTTACTGGACGGACAGAGAGGGCTTTGAGGCAAAATGTACAGCGAATGACTTCGTTTTCGGCTTCAGGCGGCTGTTCGACCCCGAGACCGAAGCCCCACGCGTCAAGGATTTTTACTGCATCAAAAACGGCAGGCTTATCAACCTGAAAAGTATTCCCGACAGCAGCCTTCTCGGTGTGAAAGCCACAAGCGATTTCGAGCTTGAAATCACGCTCGAATTCCCAAATCCGCGTCTGCTCAGCATGCTCTCCGAGCCGCCCGCAATGCCGTGCAATGAGGAATATTTCAACAAAGCACGGGGGAAATACGGGCTCTCCGCGGAGTGCACGCCGTCCAACGGCGCGTTTTATCTCGAAAGCTGGACGTATAACCCGTACAACTTCACCGACATCAACAACCTGATTTTACGGAAAAACACGAAAAACGCCGAAACGCAGACGATCTGCCCGTCGGGTTTGAATTTCTTCATCGAGGACGAGGAGGATTTTATCCCAGACTTCAAAAGCGGCGACGTAAGCTGTCTTGCCGTTTCCAACAACGACAGAAGCCAGCTCGGCGGCTCCTACACAGTTCACGAGTTCGGGAACATCACGTGCGGTCTGGCGTTTAACAGCAATTTCACTTTGTTCAAAAACGAGAACTTTCGGCGCGTGCTTTGTATGCTTATCGACCGAAACGCTGTTATGAGCGCGATCCCCGAATACGAGCGAGCCGAGGGTGTTGTGCCGAAGCAGGTCTCGATGGAGGGCGCGAATTACCGAGAGCTCGCGGGCGCGGTGACTATTCCCGAATACAACGTAAAAGCCGCGACGGATCTCTACAAAAGCATCAGCCCGCAGATAGACAAGACGCTTTTCACGGGCGCGCGGGTGATCGTCCCGGACAGCGCGGCGCAGACGGCGGTGTCGTATATTCTTCAGGAATGGCAGCGCGAGCTTGGGTTTTACTGCAAGGTTGAGACGCTCTCCGAGGGCGAGTACGCGCGGGCGCTGAAAAGCGGCGATTTCGACATTGCCGTGCTTGAGCTTTCGGGCAAGTTCAACAGCCCCTCGGCGTATCTCGGGCAGTTCTCAAGCGGAGATCCGGGCAACTACACGCGCTTCTACAGCGCCGAGCTCGAGAACTTTCTGACCCGCGCCGAAAGCGCTAAGGACACCCAAGAAAGCGCCGAAATGTTCCTCCAAGCCGAGCAGACCCTCATAGACCGCTGCGCGTTCTACCCGCTCTATTACAAGAACGAATACTTCTTCACAAACAGAAAGGCCAACGACATAATTTACAATCCGTTTACTAAGACGGTGAATTTCGCGCAGGCGAAGCAAAGAAAGTGAAAAGTTGAGATTTCCCCCGTCGGATGCGGGGGAAACTTTAATTATAATTAAAAATGTGACCAACCGAACTTCTTTTGCGACAATATAAACAGAAGATCGTTTTTTTAAATCTCTCGAAAGGAGGAACGTATGGAGGATAACGTTATTATAGATAAGCTGTTAAGCCGCGATCAGAGCGGGCTTGACGAGATAAGCTCCAAATACGGCAGGCTGATACGAAGTATTTGCGGAAGTATTCTGAAGACGCCGCAGGACGTTGAGGAGGTCGAAAACGACGTGCTTCTCGCCGTGTGGGATGGGCTGCGAAGTGTCAAGCCCGAAAATCTCACGGGATATATTTGCAAGATAGCACGGTGCAGAGCGATAGACAAGCTGCGCTACAACACCGCGGCGGCGCGCAATTCGGATCTACTTACGGAGCTCGACGAGTGTCTGCCGTCGGGGTACTCTCCCGAGGACGAGATGGAAAAGGAGGAGCTTTCGCGTGTGCTGAACGAGTGGCTTAAATCTCAAAGCGACAAGCACCAGAGAATTTTCGGGCTTCGGTATTTCAAAATGTGTTCCGTAAAAGAGACCGCGAAGTCGTGCTCGATGAGCAAGACCGCCGTGACTACGTCGCTTGCAAGGTTAAGAAATTCGCTTAAAAAATACTTAATTGAAAGGGGTATGTTTTGTGACTGAATTAAATGCATTGCTTGAAGCTATGAACAATATCGATGAAAACATCGTATCCGATATTATATCGGAGAACCACAAGAGCCCGAGGCGGTTCAAGACGTTATTTATAGCGGCTGCGGCGTTACTTATGATGATCACGGGCGCGGCTGTCGTTTATAATAGATATCCCAAATCTATGACGATCAACGGAGAGCCGATGTTTAAGTACAATTACGTAATTATGGAAAGCGTCACGCCCTTTTCCCGTGAGCAGATGCTTGCGAGGGGAGCGGAAATAATTCGGGATGAAGAAGGGTTCACAGGATATAGAATCACCGCGCTGCCAAGTGAGATTTTTACTGCGTTCAAAATGCCTTCTCGGATAAATGATAATTTTATTGAGGAGGAAACCGAAATAAAGGCTTATTATTCATATAAATACAAACAACCTGAAGAAGTAACAGCAATCCGTTTGTTGTTTTCATTGGTTGATAAGAATACCGGAAATTCGGTAGATTTTGGAGTTGACTGCGCAAGGTCAGAGGAACATGTGCTGGGCGGTCTGGAGATTGTTTCGCTGCACCAAGTTGATGGCAAAACACATTATGAAGATTTTGATAAAGAGTTATTGACCTTGAATGACGGTTCGCAGGCTATAGTTTACAAATGGGGACCTAATGAGAAATGGTACGCGTCATTCGCTTATGACGGCTTAGTTTATACCGATGTCTCGGTCAATAGTTCGGATTATGATGATATGATAACAGTTCTCGCCGACCTTGGCGTTTTGTAATGCAAAATTTCGGTTCGCGCAATCAAAAAAGTTTTCCCCGCCTTCGGCGGGGAAAACATTAATTATACATTATCAATTATTATGCGCCGCGTCCGCAAGCAATTTTGCAAACTTCCCGATCTCGGGAGCGGCGTTCTCGCCGAACTTCTCCACGAGCCGCACTATCGCCGATCCTACGATAACTCCGTCCGCGAGGGCAGACATTTTTTTCGCTTGCTCGGGCGTTGAGATCCCGAAACCGATCGCCGCGGGGACGCGCGCGTATTTCTTTACGCTCTCCATGATCGAAGAAAGATCGGTCTTAATCTCGCTGCGAACGCCCGTAACGCCAAGCGAGCTTACGATGTACAAAAAACCCTCCGCGCTTTCCGCTATAGCCTTGATACGCTCTTCGGAGGTCGGCGCGATCATTGAGATTATCGAAATACCGTGCTTTTTGGCTATCTCGTCAGCCTCGGACTTCTCCTCAAACGGCATATCGGGGCAGATGAGCCCGTCCACGCCTATCTCGGCGCACTTCGCGAAAAACCTGTCATAGCCGTACTTGAACACGGGGTTTAAGTATGTCATAAACACCAGCGGAATTTCCGTCTGCGAGCGAACCTTCGCCGCGAGCTCGAACGCCCTGTCCGTCGTCATTCCGCCGTTTAACGCGCGGACGTCCGCCTCCTGAATTACGGGACCCTCGGCAATCGGGTCGGAGAACGGAATTCCTATCTCCACCAAGTCCGCGCCCGCGTTTATCAGCGCCATAATGTTCTCGTAAGAAGCGTCAAACGTCGGGTCGCCCGCCGTCAGAAACCCGATAAACGCTTTTTTGTCCGCAAACGCTGATGCTATTCTGTTATGTGTTGAATTATTCATGCAAATCAATCCCCCTATATCTCGCGATCGCCGCGACGTCCTTGTCTCCGCGCCCCGACAGGCAGCAGATTATTATATCGTCCTTACTCATTTTCGGCGCGATCTTCATCAGATGCGCGACGGCGTGCGCGGATTCTATCGCGCAGATTATGCCCTCGGTTCTCGCGATGTACTCAAACGCGTTCACCGCCTCGTCGTCCGTCACGGGGACGTATTCCGCTCTGCCTATCTCGTGGAGATGCGCGTGCTCCGGTCCTATGCCGGGGTAGTCAAGCCCCGCCGAGATCGAGTAAACCGGCGCTATCTGCCCGTATTCATTCTGGCAGAACAGGCTCTTCATTCCGTGGAACACGCCGAGGCTTCCCGTTGCGATAGTCGCCGCGGTCTCGCCCGTGTCAACGCCGCGCCCCGCCGCCTCGCAGCCGATAAGCCGCACGTCCTTGTCGTTTATGAAATTATAGAACATTCCCATAGCGTTCGAGCCGCCGCCGACGCACGCCATTACCGCCGTCGGGAGCTTGCCCTCGAGCTCGAGAATTTGCTCTCTTGCCTCCTTTGAGATAACGCTCTGGAAATCGCGCACTATCATCGGGAACGGGTGAGGACCCATAACCGAGCCGAGGACATACAGCGTGTCATCGACCCGCGACGTCCAATCGCGCATTGCCTCGTTGACCGCGTCCTTAAGCGTCATAGTGCCCGTCGTCACGGGGTTTACCTTTGCCCCGAGCAGCTCCATTCGATAGACGTTCAGCGCCTGCCTTATCGTGTCCTCTTTCCCCATAAAGATCTCGCACTCCAGCCCCATAAGCGCCGCCGCGGTTGCCGCCGCCACGCCGTGCTGTCCCGCGCCGGTCTCCGCGATAATGCGCGTTTTGCCCATTTTCTTCGCGAGCAGGCACTGACCCAGCACGTTGTTTATCTTATGCGAGCCCGTGTGGTTCAGGTCCTCGCGCTTGAAATAGATCTTCGCTCCGCCGAGGTCGTTTGTCATCTTCTCCGCGAAGTACAAAAGCGATGGTCTGCCCGCGTATTCCCGATTAAGCTTATCGAGCTCCGCGATAAACTCCGGGTCTTTTGAGAACCGCTCGTAAGCGTCCTCCAGCTTGTGAATTTCGTTCATCAGTGTTTCGGGGATATACTGCCCGCCGAAATCGCCATAGCGTCCTTTAGCCATTGATTGCCTCCTGAAATAATTATTAGAGAATAGTTGCCAGCAGCTGGTTATTTGAGCGGATAAAGGCTTCGGTTCAAGTTACCAGCTACTAGCTGCTATTAAACCAGCAACTCCTTAAATCCGGTGTAATTATTATTCTGCCCCGGAATTGCGAAAACCGCGCGTTTAATCGCGCTTGATTTGAGCCGCTCCTTAAACATCCTCGCGACGACCCTCGGATCCTGCCTGAACACTCCGCAGCCCCACGCACCGAGTATCGCCGTTTCGCAAGCCTGCTCCTCGGCGATGCTTATCACGAAATCGACGCGCTTTGCGAGCGCCGTTTCGTTCTCGCCTTGCGTAACTCCGCGCCCTCTCGCTGCCGAAAAGTTCGGCGCGGCGCAGGTTATCACCGAGCACTCCGCGGCTTTTCCGTCACGCTCGAATATTATCCCCGGTGAGAAAATCGCCCTGTCGGTGTAAAGCGAGCGGTTCAGCGTTTTCTCGTTTTCCGCGTAGAAGCTCCCGAACTCGCGGAGCACGTTGTACAGCGTCGAGTCGTGGCAGATAGCCTCCTCCTGCGCCCAAGCGCCAGTTATAAACCCGCCGCCCGTGTGCCGATACGACGCGAAGTTCAGCAGCGCCGCGCCGGGATACCGCAGAACCGCCTCTGTAGAATCCACATTCAGCACGATTATTTCCGTGCTTGAGTCCTCGGAAATGGCTTTCGGAGCTTTGCCCGTGCCGCCGTAAATTACCGAGCCCTTTACCGAGCTCCCTATCTCCGCGCCGTATCGCTCGTCCATTTTCTTGACATGAGCGACGGCGCGCTCTCTGTTTTGTTCTCGTCTATCCATAATTTTTCCTTATTTTAACTCCATTCTTACGTGAATAACGCCCTCTTCAAGAAACTCTCCCGAAACCGTCTCAAACCCAAGCTTTCGGTAAAATTCCTCAGCGTGCTTCTGCGCGTCTACGGTGACGGTGAGATTGCCGAACGCATCCCGCGCCGCTTTTATGCCGCGCTCCATTATCATTCTTCCGTGACCCTGCCCGCGCGTTCTTGTAAGCACCCTGCCGATGCGTATCTTCCCGCTGTCGGGATAAGCGCGGAGATATGCCGCGACAGCGCCGTTCTCCTCGAAAAAGCAATGCAGGCAATTGTAATCCACGCCGTCAGGATCAAGGCAGCGAATGTTCTGCTCCAGCATAAACACCGCCGACCGCGCTTTCAGTATCTCGTAGACCTCGCTCCCCGAAAGCTCGCCGAAGCGCTTTGCCTTAAACTCCATATTCCGCCCCCTTACCTTTTCAGATACGCTGTCAACCGCCGTAATTGCCGAATTTATACTGCTCTATAACTTTCTTCCCGATGATCGTGATTGCCCTTTTCGGGCAGCCCGAGAAGCAGTGGTAGCACATCGTGCACCTGTTTCCCGAAACGGCTTTGCCGTTTTCCGTTCTGATATTGTTCATCGGGCAAAAGCCCTCGCAGACTCCGCAGCCTACGCATTTTTGTGGGTCGATCTTCGGGTTTTGAGTGTACTCCTTGGTTTTCCCGCTGAAATACAGCCGCTGCCCGAACAATCCCGCGAGGTGATGAAAAACGCTCAGTCCGTCGCGTGTGGGCTTGCCGTTTTTGAAGCGCTCGGCGGCGCGGTCGATTTTTTCGGAGGCTTTCGCGATAAGATCGCGGTTCTTTTCGGGCGGTCTTTTCAGCGCCTTGACGTCGCCTATGCAATCGGGCATTTTCAGGTGCAGACCGCCGACGATCTCCGCGCCGTACTTCTGCAGCAGCCGCGCCGAAACTCCCGCGCCGTCGCCGCTGAACAATCCCATAGTCGCGATTATAAACACGCGCTTGCCCTGCCACTCCGCCTTGTTGCTCTCTATAAAATCCCTTACAAGCTTCGGTATGCTGCTGTAATAAACCGGGTACGCGAGCACGAGCTCGCTGTCCTCCGTCATCTCCGGGAGCCGTGACTTAACCTTTATAAAATACGCGCCGCCGTCCGCCCCGAGCCGCTCCAGAAACCGCGTTACGCAGTACTTGGTATTGCCGGTGCCGCTGAAATAAATACCTGTCACCCCGGATTGATCCTCCTATAAATCAATTTGAGTAAACCTTTATGTATAGCTCCATTATTCCATAAGACGCTTTATTGATGTCAATTACAAAATGAAAGTATCCATTATCATAGTTATAATCAAGGTAACGCCAACGCGAACCGCCCTCGGTGATTTTGCTGGGTTCTCCCAACGCCGCTATTATATCATTTTCGGTTGACGACATTGACACATCACCCAAAGCAAGCTCTATTTGACCTGTGTAATATCCCAAGCGTTCAAAAAAATCCAGATCATATTCGTCATAAGGATATCCGTAGTCTGTGAAGCCAAGCACGATCAATATTATCGGAATATTCTCTATTTCTGCGATATTCTCATCGCCGGCAGACTTATCAAAGAAAATTATGCCAACTTTTTTCCCTTTATACATTAATTGGCAACTCAGTTCACCGTCACCCGACCGATATATATCATCGTGCGAAAAATCCTCGCCAAAGTCCGACCAATAACACGGCAGAGAGATTTTCTGCCAAAACAGGGTTATGTTTTTCACTGCCTCGTCGAAATCGAATTTTGAAGTACTCGAAATGTTTGAGCCGCCCGTTTCGCTGTTTCCGCACCCCGCAAACCCGCAGAGCAAAGCGAATGTAACCAACAGCGCAGCCGCCCTTTTAAACCGTTGTTTAATATTGTTGCTCATAAGTGCCAACCTTTCATATCTCCGCCGCGCCGGTTTCGCCGAAAAGCTCAATAATCTGCGTCAATGTCCGCGGCGTGAACCCTATGCAGTCTGCGCCGACGTTATAGCACCGCGGGAGCGTCGCCATGATCTCCGCGGCTTTATTCCGCGCATTGTGGATATGCCCGAACAGGTGGTATGCGTCGCGATAATACCCGGGCCACTCCGCGACGGGATAATGGCACAAAAACACGCGCCGTCCGTCGTCCGCAACCGTCAGCATATCGTCAATGCTCACAAAATATCTGTGCAGCTCTTTATTTTTGAGGAATGTATCGTGATTGCCCTTTATCAGATGAATTCGCCCCGTAAGCTGCTTCAGATACGCCGCCGGGTCTTTGGACTTGAAGATCAAATCGCCGAGGACGTAAATATCGTCCTTCGGCTGAACAACTGCCCGCCAGTTGGCGATAAGCATTTTGTCCATTTCATCGACGTCGGAAAACGGTCGGTCGCAGAAGCTGATGATATTCTCGTGCCCAAAATGCGGGTCGGCGATGTAGTAGATCATTTGCCGTTCCTTTCTGTCGTTCTATAAATCGCTCGGGGAGCTTTCCGAAAACTCCAAAAACTCCAAAGATTTCTTGTATTTTTCAAGCCTTTTGTAATCCTTTTCCGTAGGCTCGGGTATTCTCGAAATATCCATATTATGCCGCAGATCGGCGATTTTAACGTGCCGCGCGTTGTCGTCCGCTTTCAGCCTTTTCAGATACTCTTTATATGTCAGCGTATCCGTTCTGGTCAAAAGGCGCACAGAATTGACGATCCGATATGTAAAGCCCATTTCCGACAGATCGTCAAGTGTGATCTCCGTATCCTCGATAACATCGTGCAAGTAAGCGACTATCTTGTGCTCGATATTATTCACCTGCGCCGCGACCGCCTTGGGATGCTCTATATACGGATTGCCGCCCTTGTCCGTCTGACCCTTATGCGCCTCCGTCGCAACCTTTATCGCAAGCTCCAGCAGACTGTTATATCGGCTTCGCTGCTCACCGAGAATGTGTTCCGCTTCCTTTTCGGTTATCTCCTCATATTCCCCGAACTCGTCATTGTCCGGGCGGCGATAAAACAGCATTATAGAGCTGCGGTACCATTTTTCCTCTCCGAAGCTGTATTGATACTCCTCATTCAGAGCCTCTTTTTTTACGACCTCGCCGTAATTGAACTTATCCAGCAATTTATAATACGCAGCCATTTTAAACCTCATTCGCGCACTGCCCGCACTGCCGCGAGCATCTTCTCCCTGTCCTTGAGCCTGTCTGTTTCAATACCGCTTGACATATCCACGGCATAAGGCTTGAATTCAAGAGCCGCCGCGCGGACGTTTTCGGGAGTAAGCCCGCCCGCGAGGAAAAACGGCTTTGTAATACGCTCCCTGTCGATCAGCGAGTGGTCGAACGCCTTCCCCGAGCCCGTGCCGCTGTCCAGCAGCAGAAAATCCGCGTCGAGAGCCTGAGCCGCTTCAATATCCGCGAAGCTCCCGACCCTTACCGCCTTGATGATCGGAGCGTCCGTAAGCTCCCGAAGCCGCGCGATGTACGCCGCGTCCTCGCTGCCGTGGAGCTGCAGAAGCTCCGCCGCGCCGGTTTCCGCGAACTCCGCGAGCGCCTCAACGGGCGCGTCCACCGAAACGGCGACGCTCTTTATCTCCGGCGACAGCCGTTTTTTCAGCCGCAGAGCCGTTTCAAGGTCGATATTTCGGTGGCTTTTCGGGAACATCACGATAAACCCGATATAATCGGGCTTCGCCTCGTTCACGAAGTCAATGTCACAATCGCGGAACATTCCGCAGAGCTTGATCTTGACCATTCCTTGCTCCTCTCTTGCAGCGCGGGCTTTCCGCAGCGTCCCCTCGGGCGGAGCGGTGGGGGTTACAAGCCGCCCCGCAGCTCGTCAAGCTTCGCTTTCTTATCGGGTGCTCTCATCAGCGTCTCCCCGATAAGCACGGCGTCCGCGCCGATCTTCCGCAAGTCGTCCACGTCCGCGGCGGACTTGATGCCGCTTTCGGAGACGAAGATTCTGTCGCTCGGCACAAGAGCCCGCAGGTTCGCAGAGTTTGCCGTGTCGACCGAAAACGTTTTCAGATCGCGGTTGTTTACGCCGATAATTTCCGCGCCGAGCTTCACGGCGAGCTCGATCTCCGCTTCGTTATGCGCCTCCACAAGCGCCGAAAGCCCAAGCGAACGCGAGAGCTCCAGATACTCCGAAAGCTGCGCCTCGCTCAAAATCGAGCAAATCAGCAGCACCGCCGCCGCGCCGAGGGTTTTCGCCTCATAGATCATATACTCGTCAACCGTGAAATCCTTGCGCAGCACGGGTATATTCACGTTTTCCGCGATCTCGCGGAGATATTCGTTTTTCCCGAGAAACCAGTGCGGCTCGGTAAGGCAGGAAATCGCCGCTGCGCCCGCTTTTTCGTATTCCAAAGCAATGTCAAGATATGGAAAATCCTCCGCGATGACGCCCTTAGACGGGCTCGCCTTCTTCACCTCGCAGATAAACGCGATTTCGGCTTCCGAAAGCGCTTTTTTAAACGGGAAACCCGTGCTAGTGTCAAGCGACTCCGCGCGAGCCTTAACCTCCGAAAGCGGCGTCTTCTCCTTTAAAGCGGCAACGCGTTCCCGCGTTTTCGCCGCGATTTCGTCAAGAATTGTCATGCTTCACCTCAATTTTGCGAGAGCTTTATCAGCTTGTCGAGCGTTTCAACAGCCTTACCCGAATCGATCAGCTCCGCGGCGAGCTTCACGCCGTCCTCCATGGAAGAAGCCTTGCCGCCGATATAGATCGCCGCGCCCGCGTTGAGCAAGACCGCGTTTCTCTTGTGCCCCTTGTCCTCGCCGCTCAAAATCGCCCTTGTAATCGCGGCGTTCTCCGCGGGAGTGCCGCCCTTGAGGTCGTCTTTCGTGCAGCGCTCGAAGCCGAACTGCTCCGGCGTTATCTCATAGGTTTTCAGCCAGCCATCCTTGTACTCGCAAACGGAAGTAGGCGCACTGAGAGAGATCTCGTCGAGCTTGTCGGTGCCGTAAACGACCATACCGTTCCTCGAACCGAGCTTCATAAGCACGTTCGCGACGGGCTCAACAAGCGAGCGGTCGTAAACGCCCAGCAGGTGATGCTTCGGGTTTGACGGGTTTGTAAGCGGACCGAGGATATTGAAAACCGTCCTGATGCCGAGCTCCTTCCTGATAGGTCCTACATATTTCATAGAGGTGTGGTATTTCTGCGCGAAGAAGAAGCAGAAGCCGACATTTTGCAGGAGCTCGCGGCACTTTTCGGGAGCCAGGTCGATGTTCACGCCCAGCGCCTCCAGACAGTCCGCGGTGCCGCTGAGCGACGAGGCCGCGCGGTTGCCGTGCTTTGCCACCATGATCCCCGACGCCGCGATGACAATCGCCGCCGTCGTCGAGATGTTGAAGCTGTGCGCGTTGTCGCCGCCTGTGCCGACAATTTCCAGCAAATCAAGGTCGTTCTCGAATTTCATAGCCGCGTCGCGCATAGCGGCGGCACAGCCCGTAATCTCGTCGATAGTCTCCGCCTTGGTGCTCTTTGTCGAGAGCGCCGATAGAAACGCCGCGTTCTGCGTCGGAGTAGTCTCTCCCGACATAATCTCGGTGATAACCTTATACGCCTCGTCGTAGGTCAGATCCTGCTTGTCAACGATTTTAACGATTGCTTCCTTTATCATAATAAAACCCTCCAAATTTTTCGTAAAAACTCTTCAATTTCAGCCTCGAAACCGCCCCGATTTCGGAGCTTTTTCAACGGAAAAAACGCCCCTCGAAAAACACCGTTTTCAAGTGCTCAACGTGGCTTTGTCGTCACGTTTTCGTGATTTTCAACTCCTCGAAAACAACCCTCAGATTGAGCGCATTTTCGCGGCTTTTTTCAACACCGTATTTCGATCCCGAAAAATCACCCCAAATCAAGGAAATTTTCAAGCAATTTTCTGCCGTCTTGTGTGAGTATGCTCTCGGGGTGGAACTGCAAGCCGAAAATCGGGAACTGTCTGTGCTCCACCGCCATGATCTCGCCGTCGGGGGTTTGCGCCGTGATCTTCAGCTCCTCGGGGAAGCCCTCCGCCGAAGCGGCAAGCGAGTGATACCTGGCGACCTCAAGCTCGCCGTCAAGCCCGCGGAAGATCACCGAATCGCCGTCGAACGTTACCCGCGACTTTTTTCCGTGCATAAGCTGCTTGGCGTAGGTTATCTCCGCCCCGAACGTCTCGCAGATCGCCTGATGTCCAAGGCAGATGCCCAAGATCGGCACTTTCCCCGCCGCCTCGCGGATAAGCTCCTCGCAGACGCCCGCGTCGCGCGGTCTGCCCGGACCGGGGCTGATGATAATGTGTGACGCTTCAAGCGAGAGAATCTCCCCGGTCAAAAACTCGTCGTTGCGGATAACCTTGATGTCGGGATTTATCGAGCCGATGAGCTGGTAAACGTTGTAGGAAAAGCTGTCGTAGTTGTCGATCAGAAGTATCATAGCTCCACCTCCCGGTTTGTCGCCGCTTCAAGCGCCCTTACGACCGCCTTCGCCTTGTTGACGGTCTCGATATACTCCGTTTCGGGCACGCTGTCGGCTACCACGCCGCCGCCCGAACGGACGAACACCCTGCCGTTTTTCTTGTAGCAGAGCCTTATGCCGATGCAGGTGTCGAGATTTCCGCGGAAATCAATGTAGCCGATAGCGCCGCCGTAGATGCCGCGCTTGCAGTTTTCAAGCTCGTTGATTATCTCGCACGCGCGTATTTTCGGCGCGCCGGAGAGCGTCCCCGCGGGGAGCACGGCGTTCACCGCGTCGAGCGCGTCGAAGCCGTCCTTGATTTTTCCCGTGACTGTCGAGCATATATGCATAATATGCGAGAATTTGAGTATCTCCATATACTTTTCGACCTCAACGCTGCCGAACGACGATATTTTGCCGAGGTCGTTGCGCCCCAGATCCACGAGCATATTGTGCTCGGACAGCTCCTTTTCGTCGATACGAAGCTCCGCTTCGAACCGCGCGTCCTCCTCCGGTGTCGCTCCTCTGGGGCGCGAGCCCGCAATGGGGAACGTGTGAAGAACGCCGTCTTCCAGCTTCACGAGCGTTTCCGGAGAAGCCCCCGCTACCTCCATATCCTCGCTCGAAAAATAGAACATATACGGCGAGGGGTTGGTGGTGCGAAGAACTCTGTAGGTATCGAGAAGGCTGCCCTCGAAATCCGCGTCGAGGCGGTTTGAGGGAACGCATTGAAAAATATCGCCCTCGCGGATATAGTGCTTCGCGCGTTCGACTATCTCACAATACCTATCCTTGTCGAACAGACGGCGGAACTCGCTTGTGAGCTTAGAGGCAGGCTCCGGAGCGGGCTTTCCGAGCCGAATGAGCTTAGCCATTTCGTCGAGTATTTTCTCGCCCTCGCGGTAATTCGCCTCAAGATCATCATTATCCGCCGCAATATTCACGATAAGGATTATCTTCTGGCGGAGGTTGTCGAAGGCTACGACCTTATCGAACAGCATAAGATCAACGTCCTTGAAGTTTTCATCGTCCTTCGCGTCCAGTTTCAGGCGCGGCTCGCTGTACTTGATGTAATCGTAGCCGAAGTATCCGACAAGCCCGCCGCAGAACCCGGGAAGTCCCGGCAGCTTATCGGGCGTGGGCGCTTTGTACTTCGACATCAGCCCGCGGATATAGTCCGCGGGGTGCGGAGTTTGGGAAACCTCGCTTTTGCCGCTGCGGATATCCTTTACGGTCAGCTCGCCGTCGAGGCAGGATATTTCGAGCCGCGGCTCGTAGCCCAGGAACGTGTACCGTCCCCAGCGCTCCTGGTTTTCAACGGATTCGAGCATAAAGCAGTGCCGACCCTCGGATTTCAATATCCGCAGGACCTCTATCGGGGTCTTGATGTCGGAGAACAGCTCCCGCCGAAGCGGAATGACCGTATATTCCGAGCGCTTTGCCGACAGCTTTGCGGCTTCCTCAAGTGTTGGGCAGATCATAATGTCATCTCTCCTTGTCCGGTTCTCGGGAGCGGATTTATCGCATAAAAAAACCGCCCCTTGAACAGATTTTTTCTGTCATAAGGACGGGGAAAACTCACCGCGTTGCCACCTTACTTCGCGTAAAAACGCGCACTCTGCGGGTACAAACATACCCTTGCGATTAACGCTCGCGCACGTCGCCGCATACTGGGGAGCTTTATTGAAAAAGCCCCTGTTCCGCGCGCCCTCGGCAGTCCATTTCAAGGCAACACCACGCAAAGAACGCGCTTTGCGCTTTGTGTGGTGTTGCCTAATGCTCGGTTTCCTGCGGTACTCTCAGCAACGACCGCTCTCTGTGAGGGCTTTGGGCATTTTTATCTCTGCGTCATTGGTTTGTTGGAAGAATTTTATTGTTGTTTTTTATTCTAGCACAATTTGTATGATTTGTCAAGTGGTTTTTGGTGATTTTTTTGCACTATTCACGAATGTTTTTCTTTATTTTTGGAACATAAAAAAATCTTCTCAAATCACGTGAAATTTTGTGAAAAATCCCCAACCTATTTTTTGTGTGGCGGTATTAAGGGCAAAAGAGTGGACAGAGGGAAAATTAAGGGTGAACAATTGGGCAAAATGTGGTGTTTGACGTGAACAATTTGAAAAAAAGAGGTTGAAATTTTGAAAAATATGATGTATAATGTAATAAGTGAAAAAGTGTGTATGGGATTATTCTGCCCAAAAACGGGGCAAAAAACACACGGGCTTCATATTTATTATACAGCATACGGGAGGTACTGATATGTTATTTGATACGACAGCGTTCCGCATAGTAGAGCAGGGGCTCTCCGTGATGTGGCAGAAGGGCAAAATTCATCAGGAAAACATCGCGAACGCCGACACGCCGGACTACAACGCGCGTTATTTAACGTTCGGCGGGATACTCAAGGATAAGCTCCGCGCGAACGGAACAGTCAAGAAGGAGCTGAACCTCGTTCAGGGCGTCTACACGGACTACTACACGAACGACCAGGCGGACCACAACAATGTCGACAGCGACGTAGAAATGGCGGAGTACCTCAAGACCTCCTACCGCATAGAGGCGCTGATAAACCAGATGGACGGCAACTTCAGCCGAATCCGCAGCGCGATGAGCACCAAGTAATCAAAACAGCATGATGCGATTAACGATAGCATGACGCGAGAATTATAGATTTGGGAGAAAAACGTTATGGCTTTTTTAAGTTCTTTGAACATTCCCTTGTCGGGAATGACGGCTAACAGGTTCAGGCTTGACATCATCACGCAGAACGTTTCTCACGCGGACGACGTGGCAACGCGCCCGGAGGACGTTTACAAGCGCCAGATGGTGGTTTTCGGCGAGGACAGACGTTTCAGCGACACGCTCGCGAAGAAAATGGTAGAGGGCGAGTACATACCGGACATTTTCAGATATGTGCAGATGCAGGGCGTCGAGGCGGTGCAGGTCGTTGAGGACGAAACCCCGCCGGAGCCCGTTTACAGCCCGGATCACCCTCTCGCGGACGAGTACGGCTACATCTATGAAAGCAACGTCGACAGGGCGATCGAGGAGATAGACGCGCTCCAGGCGTCGAACAGCTTCAACGCGTGCAAGGCGATGTACGAGGCGATGCAGGCGGTAATCCAGGCTTCGCTGAATATCGGAAAGTGATAAAAAACGCTGTTTTTAGGGCGGTTTTCCCCGCCGGAGGCGGGGAAAACCGCGTGAAAAATTTTGAATATTAGAGCAATGACTCCGAAAAACGAGAATTTGTTCTGAAAGGAAATTGAGTTATGGCTATTTACGCATTGCAGTCTGTCGATCATATCGAAAGGCAGCTTGAAAGAATGGATCCCATGCGCCGTATGCAGCGCATGAACGCGGAGAATGTCGCGGTTGAGACAAACGGCGCCGAAAAGGCTTCGTTCCTTGATATTTTCAAGGGAATGGTGACGAACGTTATCGAAACGAACGAGCAGGTAGACCGTGACGCTATCGACCTTATGCTCGGCAACATCGACGATCTGGCGACCGTTCAGGCGAACATCACCAAGGCGAACATCGCCGTTGACCTGCTGGTATCGGTAAAGAATGAGGTAATAAGCTCATATAATAATATCATCAATATGCAGGTTTGATAATGCTTTTTGGAGGCATCCGTTTAAATGAAAGAAAGATTAAAAAAGGTTACGGTAGTCGTAAAGGAAAAGTGGGACGGGTTCTCAAAGGCGGTGAAGATCGCGATCTGCGCCGTTCCCGTGGCGCTTATCGCGATAATCATCATTCTCGCGGTTATTCTGAACCACAAGACTATGACGACGCTGTATTCGGGGCTTACGACCACCGAGGCTGCGGAGATCTCCGCTATCATCTCGGATATGGGAATAAGCGACGTTAAAATGAACGACAAGGGCGACGTTATAGTCCCGAGCGACCAGGTGGATAACCTGCGTATGAAGCTGTCCGTCCAGGGCTATCCGAAAACCTCTTCGGATTACAGCATATGGAACGACGGCATAAATTTGTGGAGCACGGAGTCGGACAAGCGCGTTGTAGCGACGCAGCAGCGCCAGGCGACGATCGAGGCGACGCTGCGCAGACTTGACGCTATCCGCGACGCGCAGGTGATTCTTGACATTCCCCAGACAAGGGATTATGTCATCACCGAAAAGAAGGAGGTTCCGACCTGCTCAGTGACGATTCAGCTTCAGGATGGCGAGGAGCTTACGAACGCGGAGGTACGCGCGATATTCTCGCTTGTCTCGAGAGCGGTCGACGGGCTTACATATGATAATATCTCGATCGTCGACACCAAAATGCGCCCCTACACGTGGATAAGCCCCGAAGATGAGGCGGTTGACGAAAAGGACGCTTCCGGTGTGGCGGTAGGACGCAGCCGCATGGAGTTCGAGCGCGATATAACCGAGGCGCTCAGGAGAAACCTCGACGAGATGTTCACGAAGATGTACGGACCGAACGGCTACGCGTTCAACGTTGCGGCGACGCTTGATTTCGACGATAAGAGGATCGTGGAAAACCGCTACGAGCCTATTCCGGGCACGGATCGCGGCGTTCTGGAACAGGAGAACAAGGTCGAGACGAACACGACGCTCAACAACGCGAACGGGCTTGTCGGAACGACTCCCAACGCCGATAACT
Source organism: Oscillospiraceae bacterium (assembly GCA_029062865.1). Lineage (GTDB taxonomy): Bacteria > Bacillota > Clostridia > Oscillospirales > Ruminococcaceae > CAG-115. The sequence continues at coordinate 5,086 of JAIDPG010000258.1, read as the reverse complement.
CGCCGGATTACCCGACGTTCAACGGTGTGGCGGACAATCAGACGTATTACTACGCGAAGGATCAGAAGCAGTATGACGTAACGAATATCAAGACCGAAACGATAAATAACGGCTATGACATCAAGTCTCTTACCGTTGGCGTTACCGTAAACCAAGCGGTTATGACCGAGGCGGAGCGCGATATGATCCAGGGCGTTGTCGCGAAGGCGGCGGGAGCGAACGTTGAGGACGTGGCGGTCGCGTATAGGGTGTTCCCCGTGGACGGCACGGGCAGCTTCGGAAACGGCGTGGGCAACAACGGCAACGGCGTTATCATCTCGGCGGGCGACAGAAACCGCAGACTGCTTATTATACTTGTAATAGTACTCGGCGTGGTTCTTATCGGCTTGCTTATCGCTTCGCTGATGATGAGCAGAAGCCGCAAGAAGAAGATCAGAAGAAGAAAAGAAGAGGCTCTCGCGGCGGCGCAGGCTGCGGCATTGGAGAGCGGCGGCGCTTACGGCTCTTCGAGACCGGAAATGCCGCAGGAGGTCGACTTCAACATCGCGAGCCTCACGGAGGAGGCGGGCAAGGAATCCCGCGAGACGATACTCAAGCGCGAGATTGCGGAATTCGCGAAGAGCAGCCCCGATATCGTGGCTTCCATTATCAGAAATATGATCCGCGAGGAAGGCGATTGAGCTCCCGAACCGCGAATTTAACTAACCCGGGAGGATAAGCAAATGGCAGAACAGAAAACGGCGGCGGAGCTTACAGCGCAGCAAAAAAGCGCGCTGGTGCTCGCGTCAATGGGCGCGGAGAACGCCTCCGCGATATATAAGCACCTCTCCGACGAGGAGGTTGAGGCTATCTCGGTGGAGCTCGCGCGAATGGAATACCACCCGATCGAAACGGTCGAGGAGGTTCTGAACGAGTTTTATGAGCTTTGCCTCACGCAGAAGGTTGTCGCCGAGGGCGGTCTTGATTACGCGAGAAACGTGCTTGTCAAGGCGTTCGGTCCCGAAGCGGCAGACTCGCTGTTAAACCGCATTACAAAGCAGCTCGCGACAAAGTCCTTCGACTTCGTGCGCAAGGCGGATTATAAAAACCTGCTGGCGATCGTGCAGAACGAGCACCCGCAGACAATAGCGCTTATTCTCTCCTACGCGAGAACCGATCAGGCTTCGGCGATCTTGTCCGAGTTGCCTAAGGAGAAGCGCGTTGAGGTTATCGAGCGTATCGCGAATATGGACAGAGCCTCGCCCGAGGTCGTAAAGGCGATCGAGGGCTCGCTCGAAAAGAAGTTCGCGTCGCTTGCTAATATGGACTCCATGGAGGTCGGCGGTATCAACTACGCGGCGGAAATTATGAACAACGTAGACCGCGCGACCGAGAAATACATCTTCGACGAGCTGTCCGCAAGAGACCAGAAGCTCGCGGATCTCATCAAGCAGAAGATGTTCGTATTCGAGGATATTGTCAACCTCGATTCCAAGGATATCCAGGAGTTTGTCAAGCAGGTCGATTCCAAGGATCTCGCGATCGCTATCAAGGGCTCGACGCAGGAGGTCGCGGAGTGCATTTTCGCGAACATTTCCTCCCGTGCGAGAGAGAACCTGCAGGCGGATATCGAGTATCTGCACAACGTTCGTATGCGTGATGTTGAAGAGGCGCAGCAGCGCATCGTCGGCATTATCAGACGACTTGAGCAGGACGGCGTTATCACGATCTCCCGCGGCGGCGGCGATGAAATTATCGCTTAAGCGTATTATAATAAGTATCGGTTCGGAGGGAAGAGGATTTGGGAGTATTAAAATACGGCACCGTGCGCTATGAAGGCGTAGGGGTGGATATTCAGAACACCGTGAATATTCCCGTGCCGATTAGAGAGCAGGAAGCTCCGAAGCCCGAAGAACAGCCGGAAAATCAGAAACCGCAAAAGCCCGTCGAGGAAATTAAAGAAGAAAAGCCGAAAGGTCCTTCCAAGGAGGAGCTCCTTAAGAAGCGCGAGGACGCTATCGCAATGCGCGAGGCAGAGCTCGAACAGCTTAAGGGCGAGCTTGCGGCTTTGAAGGAGCAGTACATCGAGCAGGGCAAGCAGGTAATAGTTGAGGCAAAACGCCGCGCGGACGGCATCGTGGAGGACGCGGAGACACAGGCAAGCGAGATCCGCGCCGATGCGGAGCAGAACCGCGAGGGCGTGTTCATAAAGGCGAGAGCCGAGGGCTACGAGCAAGGAAAAAAGGACGGCGTCGCGATGTGCCTGCGCGAGGGTCAGGGGATACTTGACGAGGCGCGGGATTTCGTCGAAAGCATTAACGAGGAAAAGGCGGAGCTTTTCGTGAGGTACGAAAACGAGATCTACGAGACCGTAATGGAGATCGCGAACAAGGTCACGCTTAATTCGATGTCCGTAAAGGACGGCACGGCGGCGAAGAAGCTGATAAAGCAAGCCGCGAAGGATTTCAGAAACTCTAAGCTTATCCGCATAACGCTTGACGAGAACGGCGCAACGACCGAGTTCGCGGGCGATTATGAGTTCTTAAAGGAGCTCTGCGGTTCGGAAAAGGTCGAGGTGGAGCTCATCGCGGACGCGCAGCCGGGGACGGTTATCGTGGAAAACGGCGAGGAGATCACCGACGCGGGAATTATGACGCAGCTCAAAATGATAAAGGAGCTTGGCGACGGGAAATTCCGCGCAGCAGCGTCAAAGAAGCCGCGCAAGAAGAAGGCGGAGACTCCGAAGAATATCGAGAAGGTCATCAAAGACAATCCGGATACGGATTTTGAAGAGGACATCGACGAGAACTACGAGAGCAATATCGATTTGCCGACTTTAGAAGCGAAGCTTCACATTTCACGAAATTCGGAGGAATGAAAGAAAAAATGTTGGATTTTTCCGAATTCCGCAAGGATATAGAAAAAATCGACACCTTCCGCTATATGGGGAAGATCGAAAAAATTGTCGGAATGACTATTGAGGCGAGCGGCCCCGCGTGCAACATCGGCGACGTGTGCCGCATTTTCTCCAAGGATATGTCATCATATATAAACGCCGAGGTGGTGGGCTTCAACAAAAGCAATATTCTGTTGATGCCGTACACCGAAATGGAGGGCATAGGCCCCGGAAGCATCGTCGACAACACCGGCGACAAGCTGAATGTCAAGGCGGGCTCGGCGCTCGTAGGGCGCATTGTAGACGCGCTCGGCAACCCGCTCGACGGCGGCGGGGAGATAAATTACACCGACGAGGTGTCGATTTCGGGAATTCCCGTGAACCCGTTCACAAGACCGCCTATACATGAAACAATCGAGCTTGGCGTTAAGGCTATCGACGGAATGCTGACGCTCGGCAAGGGGCAGAGAATAGGCATTTTCGCGGGCTCCGGTGTCGGAAAATCGACGCTTATGGGTATGATTGCCAGAAAAGTCAAGGCGGACGTAAACGTCATCGCGCTTGTCGGCGAACGTGGACGCGAGGTAAGAGAGTTTATCGAGCGCGATCTGGGTCCCGAGGGCATGGCGCGGTCGGTGCTGGTCGTCGCGACTTCTGATCAGCCCGCGATGATGAGGGCGAAATGCCCGCTAACCGCGACGGCTGTCGCGGAGTACTTCATGAAGCAGGGCAAGGACGTGCTGCTGATGATGGACAGTCTGACGCGCTACGCGATGGCGCTGCGCGAGGTAGGGCTTGCGACCGGCGAGCCGCCGATCGCGAGAGGCTACACGCCGTCTATCTACAGCGCGATGCCGAAGCTGCTAGAACGCGCGGGGAACTTCCCCGAGGGCTCGATAACGGGCATTTACACTGTGCTCGTAGAGGGTGACGACACCAACGAGCCGATCGCCGATACCGTCCGCGGTATTATCGACGGACACATCATACTATCGAGAAAAATTGCGGCGCAAAACCATTACCCCGCAATTGACATATTGCCGAGCGTTTCTCGTCTGATGAGCGAGATAGCCCGCCCGGAGCACAAGGCCGCGGCGGGAAAGCTGCGAAATCTGCTGTCACTGTACACGGAAAACGCGGATCTTATCGCGATAGGCGCGTACAAAAACGGCACGAATCCGGAGCTCGACGAGGCGATAAACAAAATCGACGCGATAAACGAGTTCCTCATGCAGCGCGTCGAGGAGAGCGTAAGCTTCGAGCAGACCGTGCAGCTGCTGAGAGAAGCGGTCGGCGAATAAAATAAGGTGGCTAGAACGTGAAAAAGTTTCATTTCACATTGCAAAAGCTCAAGGATTATCAGGAGCAGGAGCTCGACAGGCAGAAGAACGCGCTTTCGCTTCTACAAGCCGATTTACGGCGAATTGAGGAGGCGCGCGAGGTGCTTGTCGGCAAGGTCGCGGAGCAGGGCGAGCAGCTTGACAGAGTTTACAAGCTCGGCTCGACGGCAAGCGAGATCGCGATGCGAAAGCGCTATATCGTGACGCTCCAGCAGGAGATACATCTGAAAGAGCAGCAGGCTATCCAAAAGCAGGCGGAGATCGAGGAGCAGCTTTCCGTCGTCGTTGAGGCGACAAAGGAAGTAAAGAAGCTTGAGAAGCTCGAGGAAAAGCAGCTCGAGGAATACAACCTCGCGGCGGGTAAGGAAAACGAGCGCTTCATCGAGGAGTTTGTAAACACGCAGTCAACGCGGGCGGCGAATGTATCCTAAATGATAAGCTATCACCGGCGAAAGCCGTTGATATATACCATTATAATATAAAGGAGGTGTGTAAATGGCAGTAACAATCAAGGCGGGAACGCGCAGCGACTTTATGATCAGCGATGCGGCGATGTCTCAGCGCATGGCGGAGTTCAACAAGGAGCAGATGGCGCAGTTTGCGAACATTCTCGGCGAGCTCGGCAAGGGCGATCAGCAGAGTTCAATGGATAAGCTCCAGAGCGCTATGCAGACGCTCAAGGACGACGAACGATTCGAGCAGGCGCTGAAGGCGCTCGACGCAGAGCTGAAGGGCAGCGGCAGAATTACCGATTTCAAGGACGACGGCGTTTACCGCAATAAGTCCACGGGCGACATTCTCCCGACGGAAACGGGCGCGCTCGCGAAAATGGTGGTCGAAGGAAAGCTGGATCTCAAGGACATCCCCGACG
>JAIDPG010000257.1 GCA_029062865.1 Oscillospiraceae bacterium | reverse complement strand
ACGATAAAAAAAATTTTACAATTCGCCAACCGCCCCCCCCCCGCAAAGCGCGGACTGCGCTAGCCGAGTAATGCTTCGCACTCTCCGCTCACTACGTTCGTTCCGAGCGCAAAGCATTACTCGCTTTCTCGAATTTTACTGTTCACGGGGGAGGCTGATTGTAATTAGTACGCGCCTTTTCTGCGCCGCCGAAGCCTTGCCTCTAGCAGCTTTTTTTGGCTACAACCATTAGTTTCTCGCTCGTCGCCGACGGCGCTTTTGTCGTCAGATACTCCCACACGCGCACGACCTCGAAGCCCGCCTCCTCTAACATCTCGCAAAGCTCCTGCTCGGTGAACGCTATCTCGCGGAAGCGTTCGCACGCCCTTAAATACACGCCGTCGTTCCGCTCGAAGAACAGATCAAGCTCCATATCCACGCCGTTGTCCTGCTCGCAGAACTCGTTATTCCACGCACAATAAACGCTGTCCACATCATAAACAAACGTATTTCCGCCGAGTATCTCGCGATGCTTGTAGATCGTATTCACATCAAAAGCAAACACGCCGCCGTCCTCCAGAGCCTTGGCGGCGCCTCTGAAGCAGCTTTCCACCGCTTCTCGGTTTTCGAGATGATTTATGCTGTCAAGCGTCGAGATGACCGCGTCCGCGCGGACGCCCGGCGCTCCGCGCTCCATAAGCCCGCGCAGCCACGTGACTTCCGTACTCTTTTGCGCGGCGTACATCAGCATAGTATCCGACGCGTCCATTCCGACGACCTTAAACCCGCGCTTAGCGAGCCGCGTCGACAGATTCCCCGTGCCGCAGCCCAGGTCCAGCACGCGTCTGCCGTCCGTCAGCCTTCTTATTATCTGTGAATAATACGCGGCAATGCGCTCATACGGCACGTTGAACGTCAGCGTGTCGTAAGCGTCCGCGAACTCATGATATCCGCCGCCCATTACTTCTTGTCCTTTATGCGGTCGAACACGATCTTATAACCGCCCGCTGCCTGATAATTCAACGTTTTGTTGACTCTCGAAATAGTAGCCGTCGACGCGCCCGTCTCCTCTACAATCTTATTATACACGCACCCGTCCGTCAGCATACTCGCGACATTCAGCCGCTGTGCGATAGCGCTGAGCTCCTGCGGCGTGCACAAGTCCTCAAAAAACGCCTTGCACTCGCTCTCGTCCTTCAGCGACAGCACCGCCTTGTAAAGCAGCTTGAGATTTTCTTCGGTTTTTTTCATAGTTAAGTCAGCCCCCTGCCTGAATAATGAGATTTAAAAACGCAAATTTTGCTTTAGATATATTTTAGCACAATAAAGCAGATAAGTCAAGAGGCTGAAGAAATTTTTTTGTTTTCTCGCCAAAAGCGCCAAAGTCAACTATATTTTCTTGCGGATCGCCTCTAAAAATGCTACAATAGAATTCCGAACCACAATTTTTGGGTTCAATATACTCCGGGAGGGACTGCGAGTGTGGGAATTGACCGTTACCCGCGCGGCAGCCGAAAACGGCACGGAGCTCGTTACCTACGGAATACGTATCAACGCGACCGTCATCAACGACCTTTCGCCGAACAGACAAAAGACAGAAGAGTTCGTTCGGCTGCTGAACCGTCTTGGGGCTTCGGAGATCCACGCCTTAGAGCTGGCGGAAGATTTTCTGGGGGAAATTTATGGAGGAGGTGATTAAAAACCGCCCTTACGGGCGGTTTTTATAATGTACAATGTACAATTGATAATGGATAATTAAGGTGCGCCGCCCTCGGCGGCGATTTAAAACAAAAACCCCCGCTTCGCGGGGGATTTTGTGCGACCGAAGCCGCGAAGCGCGCTTAAAATTTGTATGCTGCCGCGCCCCCCGCGAAGGCGTCGAAAACCTTTTCTAGCTCATGGGTGGCGTCCTCCTCTTCGAGGTATTGACCCATAACGACCGCGCCGCGCGCGCCCGCGGAGGCGGAGATGATGTACTTCGCTTCCTTGCCGCTGATATTCTTCTGAATCTGAATAGTGTCCGCGTCGAGGACGCTCTTTCTGTCTTGCGAATAAACTAACATGATGACCTCCCGTTTTCAACAGCTCCCCGTAGCGGAGAGAAATTGTACTCTATTTGAAGTATAAACTCTTTTAAGAGATTTGTCAAGGGGTATTTTAGCAAGCGTAGGGCTCTGCTCCTTCGGGCAATTGCCGTCTTGGTGAATATCACCATTTTTGCAAAGCGCTTTTTGTTGATTGTGTATATTGCATTACAAAGTACCGTGTGCTATAATAGTTGTTAGAGAATAGTTATTAGTCGCTTGTTTTCGGCGAAGCATCAAAAACGGCAGGCATCGGCAAACAAGACCGCATTACAGCCGCGTGCCGACCAAAATTAACATTACCCGCGAAGTGTCACAAGCCGCGTTCCAACCAAACGCAACACCCCCAGCGAGGCGTGGAGCGAAAAAAGCGCCTGCTAAGGTGGAGTGGAGCGAAGCGGAGCGGAACCTTAGCAGGCGGCTAGGCGAACGGAGCGAAGCGAAGAGAGACGGTTTTTCGCGACTTTTAAATCCGAAGGAGATTAGTGCAAGGGAACGGCATTATAGCGCGTCACGAGCCAATCAACACAAGGGCAGCGCATTAAAGGCACGTTCCAAGACAGTTATCCTCCCCCAGACCCGTGTCGCGAAAAAAGCGCCTGCAAATGCGGAGTGAGCGAAGCGAACGGAGCGTTAGCAGGCGGCTAGGCGAACGGAGCGAAGCGAAGTGAGCCGTTTTTTCGCGACTTTTAAATAAGGAGGCGCAAGAAGATCATGAATTCACAACTTAAACGGGGCACTCTGGAGCTTTGCGCGCTTTCTGTTGTCAGCCGCGGCGACTGCTACGGGTACGAGCTGGTTAATAGAATATCGCGGTGCATGGAGATCACGGAGGGCACGATCTATCCACTGATGAAGCGTCTTAAGGACGGCGGGCTTATCGAAAGCTATATTGTGGAGTCGTCGGAGGGACCGCCGCGGAAGTATTATAGGATAACGGAAGCGGGGCAAGCGGAGCTTTCGCGGCTCAGCGAGGAATGGTTTGAATTTACAAGCAGCGTAAACGAGCTGTTGAACGGCGGCTTGTCGATCGGTGAGAATAATGATAAAGGAGAGAATAACGATGATAGCTGAAAATAAAGCGGAATTTTTCGAGGAGCTGGAGCGGGAGCTCCAAAGGCTCGGGGTAGAGGACACGAGCGAGCTTTTCGCGGATCTTGAGGAGCACTTCGCTGAGGGCGAGCGCCGCGGGATAAGCGAGAGCGAGGTCTGCCGCGAGCTCGGGAGCATTAAGGAGATCGCTCGGAGCTGCCTTGATCTCAAAAGCAGCGCGATAAACAGCATGGTCGCGCATGAAGCCACGCGGAAAAAGGCGGTGAGCCTGACGAAGCCGGGGCGCGACGTTCCGGCGGATCCGTCGCTCGCGAAGCCGCCAAAAGAATTGCAAGAGGACGCGGTGCGCTCGGTCACTCCGGAGCATATAGCCGAGGAGGTCATTCCGGGCAGTCCGAACAGCGTTGCCCCCGAAAACGCTTCGCAGACGGAAAATCCACAAAATCCAACGCCCGAAAATTCACAAGACAATTCACAAGGCAGCACCCAAAATGACTCGCAAAATAGCACTCAGGAAGCGGGCGTGTTTGAAAAAATCGGGAAGAAGGTGGACGAGGCTTGCGACAAGGCGGGACAGGCGCTGAATGGCGCGTTCGACAAAGCGGGGGGCAAGGTCGGTGAAGCGCTGAAGAAAACGCCGCTGTTCGGTCCGAGCGACAGCTACCGCGGGAATATCAACGACAATAGAAAAGGCGAGATCCCGAAGCAGGAGAAAAAGATCAAAACAAAGGACGCGTCGAAGTTCGTTGATGTTTCGCAGCTTACGCCGAACGTCAAGCCGGGGCGGCTGGTTTTCGAGATAATTCTTGATGTGCTGTTGTGGATCTGGCTTGTGCCCACGGTTATTGTGGCGGCACTGGCGATGTTTGTCGCGGCTGCGGGGATAGTGTTCGGGGGCGTGGTAATGCTGCTGGGGCTCTGGAACAACGAGTTCGCGAGGTATTTCCTGCCGACAAGAATTCTGTTCGCCTTGGGATTTTTCGCGCTGGCAAGCTTCGTCGCGTGCCTCGCGTCGGTGCTCGTAAAGCCCGCGTTCGCGCTGCCCAAGTATGTGGTCAGGAGACATGTGCGGGCGGTGTACGATGTTTAAAGATTAGAGGTTAAAGGCAAGAGGCCGGGGGCTGAAGCGTGTTATCTTTCGCGGCGGCGCATTTAAAGCGCGTTCCGACCTGCATCAGCATAACAAGACCGCATAAAATTCGAGAAAGCATCACTTGGCTAGCGCAGTCCGCGCAAAGCGCGGACTGCGCGGTTCTCGAATTTTAAATTAAAATCAGGAGGCTATATGATACGTGGAATTATTGCATCGCTTATCGCATCGATCGTGTTCTTTGTGTTAGGCGAGTTATCTGTTGAGGTGCTTGGGACGAGAAGTCTCGGGGAAGGAGAGTTTGAGGATATGAAGCTGTTTGAGGACGCTCCCGAAATGTCGGAGCTTGTTGCGGAGTACAAGTTTGTAGGCGAGCGGACTTGGGAGTTCGACGCGGCGGAAACTCTTGGGATAATCTCGCGCAAGGCGAACACTAAGGTGAAGAAAATCGACGGTGATAAAATCACGCTGACGGTGAAAACCGACGGCGCGAAAAACGCCGCGGTCGCCGTTTCGGCAAGCGAGAACGGCGAGTTTCTCGGGATCAGCGTCAGCGAAAACGGCGGGCTGGCGTTCTGGAACGGCGCGAGCACCAAGGTCGAGATAGGACTGCCGGACAAGGTGCTTGCGGGTCTGGAAATTCAGCTCGGCTCGGGAGAGCTTAAGGCGGCTGACATCAAGGCGGCAGCGCAGTTTATTGACGTGGGCTCGGGCAAAATGGAGTATACTCACGCGGCGGATTATGAGGCGCGGGAGCTTACCGTGGATTTGCACTCGGGGATTTTTTCCGCGTCGGGAATCAAGGCAGAAAAGGCGGAACTGGATATAGGCTCGGGCGTAATGAATTACGAGCAAGCGGCGGATTTTGAGGCGGCAGCGATAACGGTCGATTTAAGCTCGGGAAAGTTCAGCGGCTCGGAGATCAAGGCGGCAAACACGGTGCTTGAGATAGGCTCGGGCGTGCTGGAGTTCGCGCAAGGCAAGGACTTTAAGGGCGAAACGCTGAGCGTGGACATCGGCTCGGGCAGTGTTACGGTGACGAACGCGGACACGTCGGCATATGAAATTTCAATGGGCTCGGGGTCGTTAAACATAAGCGGGCTAACGGGCACGGGCGAGATCAACGTCGGAAGCGGAAGCTGCTCGGCGGATTTCGCAGCAACAGACCCGCGCGGAAGTTCGATCGACCTTTCGTCGGGAAGCTTGAAGGTTTACCTCCCGAAGGGCGCAGGCGCACAAATCGAGGCGGACGTCTCCTCGGGCAGCGTTTCATATGATTGCTGCGGCGCTTCGGGAAAACTCAAGGACGGTCAAAGCGTCACGCTTGGAAACGGCGGCGCGAAATTCACCGTTGACGTAAGCTCGGGCAAGGTGTCGTTCCTTGACTCGAAGAAGTATACCGCCGAGCCCGTTCGGATCGATCAAGTTACGATTACGGATAATCAATAACGGTATTAAAATCCCCCCGCTTCGCGGCAATCAAAAAATCCCCCGCCGCGCGGGGGATTTTAACATTCTGCACAAAATCTCTTGACAAACTCGTTGCAAATATGTTATAATACAATAAGTATAACTAAACGCGGGGGTGTTGTTGTGATTAAACGCGAGATAGTGTTCTGCGTGCGCGGGGCGGCAAATTCGGATAATTCTTTGCTGCCGATAATCAGCGGCGAAAAGCCTAAGAACGGCTATTTATATATATTTGTCGACGAGCCGAAGCGCGCCGACGTGCTTATCGTCGATGTTCGCGGGAGCGAAAATCCCGCGGATGACGCGGTGAAGCTTGCAGGCGAAAAGCGCGCCGACGCGGATTATATCGTTGTTTGCGGCAGCGCCGACGATGTTTTGAGCATTGAAGGCGTTTGCGATATCTGGAGCGGCGCTTTAAGCGACGCGGAGCTTCGGTTCAGGTTCAGAGCCGCCGCCGCTCGACGCGAGAGCTATATGCAAAGCTGCCAAAACGAGATCTATCTCGACACGCTTATTGACAATATCCCGAGTATGGTGTGGTTTAAGTCGCGCGACGGCGTCCACGAAAAGGTAAACACAGAGTTCTGCCGCGTTGTAAATAAAGAGCGCAGCGATGTCATCGGCAAATTGCACGCTTATATCTGGGGCGTGGAGGGCGACGACCCCGCTTGTATAGACAGCGATAACCGCGCAATGGAGGACAAGGGCACCGTCACAAGCGAGGAGCACGTGGCTTCCGAAAAGGGCGAGCGCGTCCTGACGGCGTATAAAACCGCGCTGCGCGACATCGACGGCACCGTTATGGGAACGGTGGGCTTCGCGCTGGATATTACGAAGGAGCGCGCGTTTGAGAGCGATATTCTCTCGAAAAACAAGATGTTCGAAAGTATGTTCGCGTCGGTCGACTGCGGTATGATGTGGCACTCGATAAACGGCAAGGAGGTCTATTACATCAACAAGACCGCCCTCAGGATCCTAGGCTATGAGACCGCTGACGAGCTTATGGCAAATGGCTTTAATTACATAGCGGATTCCGTTTCCGAAAGCGACAAGAAAATGCTCGCCGAGAAGATAAAGACGCTTAAAAATCCCGATGACAGCGTGAATGTTGAGTATTCCGTAACTCACGCGGACGGAAAGGTCGTTCACGTGCTTGGTAATATTAAGCTCAGATATGAAAACGGGAGATATTTTTACCAGCGGTATCTGCTTGACATCACCGCGCGACATAACGAAACGCTGGAGCGCGAACGCATATCGAACGAGCTTTTGTCCGTGCTCGCGGCTGATTACAGCGTGGTTTGCTATTTCGACCTTAACACGGGCGATGGCAACACGGTTTATTCGAGAGGCTTAGAGGGCTCCGGTCTTGAAAACATTTTCACGGAAAAGGTGAATTTCGATGATGTTATCGGAAAATACTGCGATGAGCGCGTAAGCGAAAACGACCGCGAGCGCTTTTTGCAGAACTGCTCCCGCGTTAATCTCAAAAAGGAGCTCTCCGAAAAGAGCTCGCATTTCATCAACTATCTGTCTACGGGTTGCGAGAACGAGGGCGCACAGTATTATCAGATAAAAGCCGTGCGCGTCGGCTCGAGCAAAAGCAAGATAGATTTCGTTCTGGGAATTCGCAGCGTGGACGAGGAACTCCGCAGCGAAATGGAGCACAAGGAGGCGCTCGAAAGCGCCCTCGAACAAGCGAACCGCGCGAACAAGGCGAAGAGCGTATTCCTGTCAAATATGTCGCACGATATCCGCACGCCGATGAACGCGATCATGGGCTTCACGACGCTCGCGCTTACGCATATCGACGAGCGCGACCACGTTGAGGGCTATCTCAAAAAGATAACCGTTTCGGGAAATCATCTGCTGAATTTGATAAACGACGTGCTGGATATGTCGCGGATCGAAAGCGGGAAAATGCGGCTTGAGGAGAAGCCTTGCTCGCTTCCCGAGATCCTGCACGGGCTTTGCAATATGATGCGCCCGGAAATTCAGAAAAAGCAGATAGATTTCCGTCTTGACACCGCGAATGTACGCAGCGAGGAGATCATGTGCGACAGGCTGCACTTAAATCAGGTGCTGCTGAACCTGCTGTCGAACGCAGTGAAATACACCCAGCCAAACGGGCGCGTTTCTCTCAGAACGTCCGAAACGGAGTGCGAGACCGAGGGCTGCTCGCTGTTTGAGTTCGTTGTGAGCGACAACGGCATGGGCATGAGCGAGGAGTTTGTAAAGCACCTGTTCGAGCCGTTTGAGCGCGAGCGCAACACCACCGCAAGCGGAATTCAGGGCACGGGGCTCGGAATGACGATCACGAAAAACATCGTCGATATGATGGGCGGCACGATAAACGTCGACAGCGCACCGGGCGAGGGCACGACGATAACGCTTAAATTCGAGTTTAAAACGCTGAAAAAGCTCACGACGGAGCACATCGAGCTTGCGGAATACCGCGGACGGCACGCGCTTGTTGTTGACGACGACTTCAACACCTGCGACAGCGTGACCGCAATGCTCGGGGAGCTTGGAATGAGAGCCGAGTGGACGCTTTCGGGCAAGGAGGCGATACTCCGCACAAAGCAGGCTGTTCAGCGCGGCGACTGCTACGCGGTTTACATAATCGACTGCTTTTTGCCCGATATGAACGGCATTGAGGTAGTTCGGAGAATTCGGCGCGAGACGGGCGACAACGTTCCCGTTATCGTGCTTACGGCTTACGACTGGACGGAATACGAGGAAGAAGCGCGCGAGGCGGGCGTTTCGGCGTTCTGCTCCAAGCCGATGTTTATGTCGGAGCTCAAGAGATGTCTTGAAAACGTTTCACGGACGGAAAGCCCCGACGCTTCGGAGAAAAAGAAGCTCCGCACGGGGCGTATTCTCCTGACGGAGGACAACGAGCTCAACCGCGAGATAGCCGCGACGCTTCTCACCGAGGCGGGCTTTGAGGTGGAGCTGGCGTTCAACGGACAGGAGGCGCTCGAAAAGGTGAGCGCGTCTGCTCCCGGGTATTACGGCGTGGTGCTTATGGACGTGCAAATGCCCGTGATGAACGGCTATGAGGCGACAAAGCGTATCAGAAACCTCCCCGACGAGGAGCTTCGGAAAATCCCGATCCTCGCGATGACGGCGAACGCCTTCGATGAGGATAAGCGCGAGGCAGAGGAAGCCGGAATGGACGGACATCTCTCAAAGCCTATCGAGATAGATAAGCTGTTCGAGGCGCTGGATAATATCTTGAACAGGCAGTAAAGGTAATAGCCAAACTCCCCTACCCCATAGGGGAGTTGCTTTTTGCCCTTGACAAATCTCCCCCGCTCGTGCTATAATAAAAAAGTTCAGAAGAAACGCAGCGGATTTTTTATTTGCCGAACGCCGCTCTTGAAGCGGCGCAAGGCGGCGGGGGAACGGAGTGAGAATCTCCGACAGCAGTCACTATCGTGTGCGGCGCGTATTGCAAGCGCCGCGAGCCGGAATGCCCGCCCCGTTGTGACACTGCGCGATCGTTCCGGGACAATGCGGAGCGGAGCGCATTTCTTTTCGAGCAAATAAATCGAAAAGAGGTAAACAAAATGAAAAAAACAAGAACAGCCCTTGCGGCTCTGCTCTGCGCGGTTTCCGTGACGCTCACGGCGTGCGGGGAGAAAACGGCTCCCGAATCTTCGGCTTCGGTAATCTCGACGGTCGTAAGCGGCGCGGGCGGGAATTCGTCAACAGGCGTGGAAAGCGCGGGCAATTCGAGCGAAAGCCCCGAAAGCGCGATTTCAAGCGAGAGCTCCGCTGTTTCAAGCGGTGAATCGAGCGCTCCCGCGGGAACGGACGCGGGGCTCTGGAGCTCGGCGACTTACACCGAGGACGCGGAAATCGGCTCGGGAGCGCACACCGCGCTCATCACCGTGACGATTGACGGCAAGAGTGTCGTTATCACCGTGAAGTCCGACAAGGACAATCTCGCCGAGATGCTCGTTGAAACGGGGCTCGCCGAGGGCGACGACAGCGAGTACGGCTTGTACATCAAGCGCGTGAACGGCGTGCTCGCCGATTACAGCGTCGACCAGTCCTACTGGAGCTTGCTTCAGAACGGCGTTCCGACTGCCGTGGGCGCTTCGTCAATCACAATTACCGACGGCGACGCTTACGAGCTGATGTATGTTTCGGCGATGGACGCAGCCGCATAAATCCCAACCGCCCCGCGAAATACCGCGAGGGCGGTTTGTTATTCTCGCCGCATTTCCCCCGCCTGCGGCGGGGGAAAATGCGGTTCAAACATTGACAAACCTGCCGAAATCTGCTATAATTGAATTGATTGGATGTGATTTAGTGAAGCTCGAAAAAATCAACCGCGACGAGGCGTTTCGGTATATGGGGCAGCGCGGAGAGCTGACGGAACAGCTTCGCGGGCTTGCGGACGAATGCGAGGCGCGGCTGCTCTCGGCGATAAGTCCGAAGCTCGTTTATGCGGTTTTCGACATTGAACACGGCGAGGAAATTTTTGTATGTGGCACGCCGCTGAAGCTCGCGGGAGAGAGTATCCGCGGGCATTTAGAGGGCTGCGGGAAATGCGCGCTTATGGCGGTGACGCTCGGAGGCGGAGTGGATCGCGTGCTCCGCGAGCTTGAAAGCAGCGCTATGGAAAAGGCGTTCGTCGCGGACGCGCTCGCGAGCGCGGCGGTCGAGCAGGTGTGCGACCTTGCGGAGGAGGAGATCAAAGCGCGGCTTGCGGGGGCGCATTTCACGTGGCGCTTCTCCCCCGGCTACGGCGACTTGCCGCTGGAGATCCAGCGCGATTTTCTTGACGTTCTGAACGCACAAAAGCGAATAGGTCTCACCGTCACG
Source organism: Oscillospiraceae bacterium (assembly GCA_029062865.1). GTDB lineage: Bacteria > Bacillota > Clostridia > Oscillospirales > Ruminococcaceae > CAG-115. The sequence goes on along the minus strand of JAIDPG010000257.1, from coordinate 11,876 downwards.
GACAGCCTGATTTTGATCCCGCGAAAATCCGTAACGGCGATCATCGGAATCTCGGAACGCGAGCTAACGCCGAAAACGCGCGGGTGTTCAACCTGCCTAATTCGCGAAAAATGCGAATTCCGCAAACGCGGAGAGCATTGCGGTTAGAGGCAGATCCTGCTTTTCATTCTATTAACAAACTTTCGTTTTCCCCTGCCTGCGGCGGGGGAAAACGAAAAACAAGTCGGAAAAATTAAAAATGAGGACAAACGATATGGATTTCAGAAACCTACTTGAGAAAAATGATTTTATTCTATTAGATGGCGGCATGGGTACAATGCTTCAGGCTCGCGGACTAAAACCCGGCGACACGCCCGAGGCGCTGAACCTCGAAAGCCCGCAGACGCTTATCGATATTCACAAGGAATACATCGCGGCGGGGGCGGATATTGTTTACGCGAATACGTTCGGGGCAAATCGGCATAAGCTGGAGCGCTGTGGGTATTCTGTCGAGCGTGTTGTCCGCGCGGGGATTCTGAACGCGAAAAGGGCGGTCGCAGAGAGCGCGAACCCGAACGCTCTCGTCGCGCTCGACATAGGACCTATCGGGCAGCTTTTAGAGCCGACGGGCACGCTGACGTTCGAGGAGGCTTACGAGATCTTCAAGGAGGAGATCACGGCGGGCAGCGAGGCGGACATTATCGTTTTTGAAACGATGACGGACTTGTACGAGCTGAAGGCGGCGGTGCTCGCCGCAAAGGAAAACTCCGAGCTCCCGATAATCTGCACGATGACATTTGAGGAAAATATGCGGACGTTCACGGGCTGCGCAATCAGCTCAATGGCGCTGACGCTCGAGGGGCTTGGCGTGGACGCAATCGGCGTGAACTGCTCGCTGGGTCCCGCGGAGCTGTACCCGATCGCCGAGGAACTTTGCCGCTGGACAAATCTTCCGGTGGTGCTTAAGCCCAACGCGGGGCTTCCCGACCCGCTTACCGGAGAATATAACGTAGATCCAAAGCGGTTTGCGGAATTTGTTGAGAAAATCGTGCCGCTCGGGGTGAGGTTTTTCGGAGGCTGCTGCGGGACAAATCCCGATTATATCCGCGAGCTGCGCGAGATGTTAAGTCAACATTCATATAAAAAAATCACGCGCGAGATACCCGCAGCGTGCTGCTCGGCTTCCAGAACGGTAGTGATAAACCGCCCGCGGATAATCGGCGAGCGTATAAATCCGACAGGGAAAAAGCGCTTTAAAGAGGCGCTGCTTGCGGACGATATCGACTACATTCTCGGACAGGCTATTGAACAGACGCAGGGCGGCGCGGATATTCTCGACGTGAACGTCGGGCTGCCGGGCATCGACGAGGGCGCGATGATGACGCGGGCGGTGAAGGCTATCCAAGGCGTTACCGACGCGCCGCTCCAAGTCGACAGCACTATCCCGGAAGTCCTCGAAAAGGCGCTGCGGGTGTACAACGGCAAGGCGGTCGTGAATTCCGTCAACGGCGAGGAAAAGTCGCTTCAAACGGTTCTGCCGCTCGTGAAGAAATACGGCGCGTGCGTCGTGGGGCTTTGCCTGGACGAGGACGGAATCCCGAAAACCGTCGAGGGGCGTTTCGCGATAGCCAAGCGGATACTCGACCGCGCGCTCGCCCTCGGAATACCGCGCGAGAATGTTTTCATCGACTGCCTGACGCTCACCGTTTCGGCGGAGCAGTCCGCCGCGCCCGTGACGCTGGAGGCGGTTCGGCGCGTGAAAACGGAGCTCGGGCTTAAAACCGTGCTGGGGGTTTCCAACATCAGCTTCGGGCTGCCGGAGCGCGTTATCGTCACGCACAACTTCCTTACAATGGCGCTTACAAACGGGCTCGATCTGCCTATCATCAACCCGAACGTTCCCGATATGGTGGGCGCGGTGCGGGCGTTCAACGTGCTCGCGGGTTACGATAAGAACTCTCTGGAGTATGTGGCGGCTTACGGCGGGGAAAATTCATCCAAAGTCGGGCAGGCAAAGCCCGCCGCTCACGAGGAGATAACGCTTGAATACGCGATCGCGACGGGGCTCAAAGCCGAGGGCGCGCGGCTCACGGAAGAAATGCTGAAAACCTCCGACCCGATGACGATAATAAACGGCACGCTTATCCCCGCGCTTGACAAAACGGGCGCGGATTTCGAGAGCGGCAAGATTTTCCTGCCGCAGCTGATTTTAAGCGCGGGCGTGGCACAAAGCTGCTTTGAGGTGATAAAAAACCACCTCGCGAAGTCCGGCGAAAAGAGCGTTTCAAAAGGCAAGATAATCCTCGCGACCGTCAAGGGCGACATTCACGACATCGGCAAAAACATCGTCAAAGTTCTGCTCGAGAACTACGGCTATGACGTTATCGACCTCGGCAAGGACGTGCCCTACGAGCTTGTTGTGAATACCGCGCGCGAGCAGAACGTGAAGCTTGTGGGCTTGTCGGCGCTGATGACTACGACGCTCGGCAGCATGGAGAAGACGATCGCACTCCTCCGCGAGGCAGATTTAGACTGCAAGGTAATGGTAGGCGGCGCGGTGCTCACGCCCGAATACGCGAAGCAGATCGGCGCGGATTTTTACGCGAAGGACGCGAAGGAATCCTGTGATATCGCGAAATCTGTTTTCGGTAATTAAACAAAAATCCCCCGCGGCGCGGGGGATTAAAATTCTCAAAAGAACTTGAAAAACCCAACCTTTTCCCTTCGAAAATCGTCTTATAAAAGGACAAGTATTCTAGACAGCTTGCCCGCGGGAAAAAAGGAGAAAAAAATGACAGACTACAAAAGCATTGTGCCCCGCGCTCTGGACGGCGACGCGGCGGCGTTTGACGAACTTTACAGAAGCACTTGCCGCGCGGTTTATTTCACGTGCGTTTCCCTTTTGAAGAACGCGCAGGACGCGGAGGATATGACGCAGAATACGTACATCACGGCGTTCGCGAAGCTCAAAACGCTCGAAAACCCCGAGAGGTTTGAGCCGTGGATAAAGCGCATCGCCGCTAACCTCTGCAAGGATTTCCTCATTAAAAAAGGCGCGCACCCGAGCGAGCCGCTTGACGAGGAGACCTTCGAGGAGGTTGACGAAAACTTCCTGCCCGAGGAGTACGCCGAGGCTTCGGAAAAGCGCGAGATCGTGATGAAAATAATGCGCGAGACGCTTTCCGACACGCTTTATCGGACTGTGATTTTGTTCTACTTCGACGAGCTGACGATAGCCGAGATCGCCGAGGAAATGGATTGTCCCGTTGGGACTGTGAAGTATCGCCTCAACGCCGCGCGCGCCAAAATCAAAAAGGGTGTGCTCGACTACGAGAAGAAAAGCGGCGACAAGCTGTACGCGCTTGTCGGCGTACCGTTTTTGGCGCTGCTGCTTTCAAGGCAGGCCGAGGCGGCTTCCGTGCCGGTGCTTGATATTATGTCCGTTATCACGCAAAATTCTCCTTATGTTCCCGATTCGACAGCCGTGGATCCGAATTTCGCGAATTCCGCGGCGAATACGGCAAGACGCATAGGAGGAAAAATGTTTGGTACGCTAAAAGCAAAAATCATCGCGGGAGCTTGCGCCGCGGCAATTCTCGGCGGCGGAGTGACGGCGGGCGTTATTATCGCGAACAACGCGAAGAAAAAACCCGTTGGCGGCTACACAAGCCGTATGGAATCGGAACTTGATCCGACAAGCAAAACTAATATTTGGGGCAATATTTCCGAGCCCGTTCACGAAGACTACAAATATGTTGATATCGAAGGTGGAATACGGATCACAAAATATATCGGAAACGACGAAATCCTGACCGTGCCCGCCGAAATCGACGGCAAAAAGGTTCTGGAGATCGACAATGACATTGAAAACAATTTGTTCACCTCTTACGATTATGATAAAGAAGTCAATATCAAGGAGATAACGCTTCCGGACGGCATGACAAGGATAGGCAACTTAACCTTTTCATATCTTTACAAGCTGAAGACCATCCATATTCCCGACAGCATCACAGTTCTGGGTGACGGCGCTTTTCAAAGCTGCGAGAGCCTTGAAAATGTAACACTCCCGGATGGTCTTACAAAGCTGAGTTACACCTTCATCGGCTGCAAAAGCCTTTCCGATATCACGATCCCGGAAAGCGTCAGGGAGCTTTTCTGCACCTTTGAGTACTGCACAAGCCTTACACACATTTCCATTCCCACATACGTTGATGTTATGGAAGGTTCCTTTGAGGGCTGCACAAATCTAAAAGAGGTGATATTCCTCGGTACGGAGCTTGAGAAAATCGGTTTCAACACATTCAGGAACTGCACGAGCCTTGAAAGCATCGTTGTACCCAACGGCGTCAAGAGTATTGCCGAACTTGCGTTCGACGGCTGTACAAGCCTTAAAAGCATAACGCTTCCCGATACTCTTGAGGAAATTGAAGCAAATGCGTTTGAGGGTTGCACAAGCCTTAAAGAAATCGTTTTACCCGACGGTATGCGGAGCATTGAGCCGAGCGCTTTTAAGGATTGTACGGACATTAAGATCATTTTTAAGGGCAATAGCTTCACGCCTGATGAAATAATCGGTTTTCTCGGCAGCATAGATTAAGAGAAACGAAACAAAAAAACGCGCGGAGAGCGAAGCCTGTCCGCGCGTTTTGTTTTTGCTGTTATCGACAATTTGACAATTTTATAATTATGTGATAAAATATTTTAAGAAAAATTAAACCAACCCCACACTTTTTACGGTTATATTTATGATGGCGGAAAGGAGGAGAGCTTCTTGGAAGACAACGAAATTATCGCGCTGTATCAAAGCCGCGACGAGAGCGCGATAAAGCAGACGGCGGCGAAATATTCCGGGTATCTCACGAAAATCGCGCTGAACGTTCTCGGGAATTTTGAGGACGGCGAGGAGTGCGTCAACGATACGTATTTCAAGGCGTGGAACACTATCCCGCCGAACATTCCCGCCGTGCTTAAGCATTATCTCGGGAAGATCACGCGCGAACTCTCAATTGACCGCCTGCGCAAAAAAACCAGCAAAAAGCGCGGTGGCACGGAATACGAGCTGTCGCTGGACGAGCTTGGCGAGTGCGCGGGCGCGGGCGATGTTTCCGAGCATGCGGAGCTTTCCGAGCTGGTGGAAATTATCGAGCGATTCCTGCGCCGCTGCCGCGACGATGAGCGGGATATGTTCGTCTGCCGATATTATTTCTGCGACAGCATAAGGGAGATCGCGGGATATTTCGGAGTGAACGTTTCGAAGGTGAAAAACACGTTGTTCCGCGTGCGAAAGGAACTGAAAAAACATCTGGAAAGCGAGGGGTACGTAATATGAAAAAATCCGAGAAATTAAGTGAAGCGATCGGCAATATCGACGAGGAGATCATCGAAAAAGCCGACGAAAGAAGAACCGAAAAAGAATCAAAAACGGGAAAAAAGGCGCGGAAATTCCCGCTGAAAATAGTCGCTCCGATAGCGGCTTGTCTGGCGATCGTGATCGGCGTTTTCGCGATAATGCCGCGCGGCGTTTCGGGCTTCGCGCTTGCCGAGGCGGCTTATCCCAAAGCGGAGGAATACCCAAACAACGAGATGGGATATAACAGCGACAAGTGGTACGCGGAAAGACGCGCGCGTTGGGAAATCGGAGATCTCATCGACAGCGACGTGAGCGAGTTCTACAAAAAAACCGCGGCGGAGTTTCTGTCGGGCGAGGAAAACCGTGCGTATTCGCCGGTGAACATTTATATGGCGCTCGCGATGCTCGGCGAGACGACCGACGGAGAAAGCAGACAGCAGATACTTGATCTGCTCGGCTCGGAGAATATCGAAGAGCTCCGCGAGGACGCGAAGAATATGTGGCGGGCAAATTACTGCGACGACGGCGCGGTAACGTCAATTCTCGCGAATTCTATTTGGCTGGACGAAAACGTAAGCTTCAAACAGCGGACAGTCGACACGCTTGCCGAGAATTATTACGCATCGTCCTATCGCGGGGGGCTGGGCTCGGACGAAATCAACAAGGCAATTCAAAAATGGCTGAACGAGCAGACGGGCGGGCTGCTCAGCGATTACGTCAAGGACGTTGAGCTCGACCCCGCGACGGTTATGGCGCTGTATTCTACGGTGTATTTCCGCGCGAAATGGAGCAATGAATTTGACAAAAGCGAAAACGACACCAAAACGTTCCACGCGCCGAGCGGTGACGTTGAGACCGAGTTTATGAACAAAAAGAGAAACTTCGGCACCTACTATGCGGGCGAGGATTTCGGCGCGGTTAATTTGGGTTTCAGCGAAGGCGGGGTGATGTGGTTTATTCTGCCCGACGAGGACAAAACAATAGACGACGTTCTGAGCTCGGGCGAGTATCTTGACCTGATAAGCAGACGCACCGATTGGGAAAACCCGTGGGAGAACAGCAAGAGCATAAAGATAAATCTCTCCGTGCCGAGGTTTGATGTTTCGTCGAAAATCGGGCTTTCCGAGGGCTTGGAGAGGCTCGGCGTGACGGACGTTTTCGACGCGGGAAAATCCGATTTCTCCCCGCTTTCGGACGACACTGTGTTCATCAGCGAAGCGAACCACGCGGCGCGGGTCGTAATCGACGAGGAGGGCTGCACCGCGGCGGCGTTCACCGAAATTCTCTACTCGGGCGGAGTCGCGCTTCCTCCCGAGGACGAAATGGACTTTATCCTCGACAGACCGTTTGTTTTCGTTATAACAAGCGATACGGATCAGCCGCTGTTTATCGGAACGGTGGTTAATCCGTAATAAGCAGAAATAAGTCGAGGAGCCGTACAAAAGAGGGCTGACCAAAGCATTCCCCGCCGAATTGTCGGCGGGGAATTTTTATTGTTATAATATAATAGATATACCCCGAAAAAGCAGAGAAACCTGCCTCAAATATGGTGTGATGTTAATAACGACAAAAACACATACGGAAAGAGGCGGACTTCTCCATAGATACTATAACAGCATTTCGTGGGAAGTGCTTCTCTGTGGCGCTATTGACTTTCGTCGAAATATAATGTATAATGTAAATTATAGGAAAATTTTTATTTTTGGAGGAATTATGGGATACACAACTTTTAAAAATCCGATCAGAAGCATCGAGGCAGCGAAATCTTCGCTTAAGGGCGCGGCGCTTGGTTTTATTAGGGAAAGCTGCGAGGGCTTGCGGTTTGATGAGGATATGGCGAAACAGGAGAGCGCCGGGAATTATCTCGGCACGTCGCTTAAGCCCAATCAAATTCCGTACAATATGCAGATGGACGTCGACAGGCTTGCCTTTGAAAACGCGCTGTCGCGCTTTCTGGACTCCGGTATGAAGGAGGACGCGTTTGACGTTTATTTCTGCTATCTGGAGATGTTCGTCGGGAAATACGGCGACTCCCGCAGAATGATAGAGCTGCTGTCGGAGTTTGAGGCAAACGGAAGCGGGCTTTTGATGAAGCACCGCGACCACTACTCCCACTCGGTTTATGTGTTTGCGCTTGGGCTTGCGATTTACAACTCGATAAGCTCGTTCAGAAACAAGTACGCGAGGTTCTACAGCCTTGAGGACGAGCGCGCGGCGGCGCATCATTTTCTGAAATTCTGGGGGCTTGCTTCGCTGTTTCACGACATCGGATATCCGTTCGAGCTGCCGTTCGAGCAGGTGGAGTCTTACTTTGATGTAAAAAAAGAGGAGCGGAAAAACTCCCCGTATATGAAATACAAGCGCCTCGACAAGCTCGTAACGATCAACGGCAGCGCAAACGCACAGCTGCGCGAAATCTTTAGAGACGAGTTTAATTCCGAGTGGAAGGGCTTTGCGGACACCAACGAGCTTTTCGCTTATGATATATGGAGGAAGCTCGGCGAGGAATACCACTTTGACAAGAACGCCATAGAGGTAATTCTCAGAACCAAACCGACAAATCCCGACTGCTTCAATCATTTTATGGATCACGCGTATTTCAGCGCGAACATTTTATTTAAGGAGCTCGGCAAAATCGAAAGTTATCGGTTCGACAGAGAGACCGTTGACGCGCTGACCGCCATCATTCTCCACAACAGCCTGTATAAATTCTCAATTGCGTATTATAAAGACAAGCAGCTTAACGTTCCGTTTAAGGCGGAAAACCACCCGCTGGCGTTTTTACTTATGCTCTGCGACGAGCTTCAATGCTGGGATCGCGTGGCTTACGGAAGAAACTCCAAACTCGAGCTTCACCCAATGAGCTGCGAAATCGTTTTCAACAACAAGGAAATAAACGTAACTTATCTTTTCGACGAGAACGAAAAGCAAAAAACCGAATATTTTGAGAAGGCGCTCGAAGCCTACGAGAAGGATCTGAAGGATTGGGAAGCCAACGGCAAGCCGCGTGATAAAGAGCCAAAAAAGCCTAAGCTTAAGGCATATTCGGAGATGTATGCTAAGAACGGAGAGGAATCTGCGTTTTTAAAGGACATAAAGCGAATCGTCGACCTTTCCGAAATTTCTCTTGCCGTTTCGACGAGCAGCCGGGAGAAGAGCTTCAACGGCGCAAGCGGGCTTTCGAGCAGCAACTTTTTCAGCCTCTATAACTTCGCCGTTGTTTTAAACGGCCGCTGGAGCAGCGCCGATTGGAAAACCGCTCACGAAAATGGGCTTGAGGCGGAGGAAAAATACCTTTTGGACAAGGACGTGATAAACGGCTTTGCGGAATCGTTTGACAAGCTTTCGCTGGAGTACAAGCTCTCGAACATCAACCAGGCAAAGGCGTTTGCGGGATATATGGATCTCATCGGCTGCTTCTATACGGACAAGCAGGTCGATTTTAAGATGGTTGAGAGCTTCGAGCCGGAAGAGCTTGGAGTGATAGGAATTCTTGAGCACCGGCGCTGGCTTCAGGAGCATTACGATATGGGGTGGACTTACGGCGAACCCGAAAAAACGCAGCGCGACCTTCTCCGTCAGCACAAGGATATGATCCCGGGATATGACGGCTTTGAAGTCACCGCAGAAGCGGCAAAAGCAAACTATGACCGTCTTGACAAAGGCGAACAGGACAAGGACACCGAGCCTATGAGCTGTATGCTCGCGCTGCTTAAAATGTACGACGGACTTAGGATATACAGACTCAAGATGAATAGAGAGGATGATTAAAATGATAAACGAGGTTTTCTTCGATCCTCAGAAGCCTTACATTTTTATAAGCTATTCACACGCAAACATTGACGTGATGGAAAAGACAGTGAGCGAGTTGTTTAGCCGTTACGGGATAAACATCTGGTACGACGCAGAGCTGTACGCCGGGAAAAACTGGGACGACGTAGCGTTGCCCAAGCTCAGAAGCCCGAAATGCAAGGCGGTTCTGTTCTTTGCGAGCATAAACGCACTCACAAGCGAAAATGTTGAAAAGGAGCTCGATAAAGCAAAATTTTACGGAAAGATAATAATTCCGATAAATTTCGCCGAAAAGGCATTTGACAATCTTGTCACGAAAGACATAGTCGAGCTGTACAATGACACTTTCCCGGAAAAAGTGAACATTGCCGAAAGGATAATCAGCAATCATCTTGACTCCAAATTGAAATATATAAACGTCAACCTTGATTCGGATGCTTATTACAACGATATTCGCAGAGCAATCGAAATAAACGCTCCTGATATCGAGATATGCGCAGCGGCGGCTCCTGCCTCAAAGCCGGAAGCCGAGCCTCAACCGAAGGCAGCTTCCGCTCCCGCGACGGAAACCCCGAAAATCCTAAAAAGCGACGATAAAACAAGCAAAACAAAGTCCGCCTCTTCGACCGGCGACATCACCTACACGATATACGGCAAGGAATACACAGACAACCAAGCGAATATGATGCTGAATGTTTTCGCGAAGGTTCTTCAAAAACACTCCGAGGCGGTGGATAAAATACTCTCGGACCCCGAAAAGCCGCTTATCAGATGCGCTTCGGCAGTGAATTACGAAAAGCCCGAAAACAAAACGGCTTCCACTCCTTCGCGCTATAATTCGGGCTGCTATTTACCCATAGGGCGCGGAATCTTTATCGGCACGGCGCTGAACTACGCCGAAAAGCTTCGGAATATCGCGCAGCTGCTGACGATCTGCGGGGAGGATTTTTCGGTGCTTCAATCGGAGCAGATAGAGCTGCCGAGCAGCGTGAAAACAAGGTCTTCCGACAGCGGCGACGAGACTTACACGATTTACGGGGCGGAACATTCCGGAAATCAAACGCAGATGATGGTCGATGTGTTGAAATTCCTTATGGAAAAGCACTTTGATAAAAGAGAGCAGCTTGCGGAGCTTCTCGCGATAAAGCTCGCGCCGATGAGCGCGCTTTCCGACAACTCGTATTTCCGCACGGGAAGCGAGTTTTCCTTCAACGGCATTACATATTCAATAGGCACCTCGTTCAGCCGGCAGGCAAAGCTTAAGCAAATAGCAAAGGCAATAGCTGTCTGCGGAGAGGATATTTCGCAGTTCCGCATCGACGGGCTTGACGAGACAAAGCCCGCAAGCCCAAAAGCGTCCGGAAAGCGCAACTTTTTAGAGGACTAAACGGAGATGAATTATGAGTTTTAAACGCTTTCTCGGAAAATGCGTTCCGGTGTTGGCAATTTGTCCGTTTGTAATCGGAACCTTGGGATATCGTTCAAGCGGAGAAAAGCTGTCGGACGCGCTTTACGCAAGCTTCGCGCTGTATTTTGTAAACCCCGTGTCCGACGCTTACAATATCCCGATTGAAATCGCAAGGTGGACGGCGGCGCTGGTTACGACCTCCGCGATCCTGTACGCGGTGCGCCGCATCTGGATCAGACTTTCACAAGCGCTTTGCTGTCTTGGAAAAGACAGCATTGCTGTTTACAGCGACGAAGATGTCAATATCGTTTTTGATAAGCCGAAACGAAGCGTGATTTATCCCGGAAGAGAATTTAATCCGCTTGCGAAATCGCATATTATTATGTTAAACTCCGACACTGAGAGCTTGAAATTCTACCGCGAAAACATCAAAGCGATAAAAAAGAGCAAGGTATACATTGCGCTGCGGGAAATGAACTACGGCTTTACAAAAGAGCTGTCGGACAAAGCGAACATTTATTTTTTTGACATTGACGGAGCAGCGGCGCGCACACTGTGGAAGCAAATAGCGTTGTGGAAAGATCCAAAGCCGCGCGTTGAGATAACTATTCTCGGAACCGATCACTTAGGGCAAAGCGTGCTGAATTACGGCTTGCAGCTCAATTTATACTCGCTTTCGCAGGAGATCGTTTATAACTTCATCGGCTCGGACAAATCCCACCAAACCCTCCACGGCGGCATCCCGCTTTTCTGCCGCGACCGCGTTAATTATCTGAAGCCCGACGATGACAGCAACGCCGAGATCATCAAAAAATCAGATATAGTAATTGTTTGCGGAAAGGTTTCCGTTGTGGAATTTCAAACGATCGCGGGGCTGTGCGGCGGTGTAATATACTGTTATTCTCATCCTGACAGCGACATGGCGGATTTTCTGAATTTCCCGCGGTTGAAATCATTCGGAAAAAACAGCGAGATTTACACCGACGCCAACATTCGCCGAAACGATTTGGTTGCCGACGCTATGGAGCTGCATTACTCGTATTTAAAGCAATACGGAAACGGAGAAATATCGGACATTCGCGCGGAATGGAACAAGCTTAACGGCTTTTTGAAAACGTCAAACATATCCTCCGCGGACTATATTCCGATTTTGAAAACGCTGTGGGCAAGCCGCACGAAGGGCGACGAGTATATCGAGGAGCTCGCGGAGCTTGAACACATCCGCTGGTGTCGGTTTCATTTCTTGAATTTGTGGCGCTTTGGCGTTCCCGAAAACGGCAAAAACCGCGACAATGACAAGAAAATTCACATCCTGCTGCGCCCCTTTTCCGAACTGCCACCCGACGA